>JAZSHA010000271.1:0-7012 GCA_045533025.1 Oscillospiraceae bacterium | reverse complement strand
CTCGATGACTGCGGATACAGCTGGACAAAGGCTTGGCACATCGTTACAAACACATTTGCTTACACAAACCACACTGTTCTTGCTGAAGCTCTCGAAAAGTGGGACGTTAACCTCGTTAAGCAGATTGTTCCGAGAATTTTCTCCATTATCGTTGAAATCAACAACCGTTACTGTGCTGACCTTATGGAGCGTCTCGGCGACAGCGCTAAGGTTACAAGAATGTCTATTATCCAGAACAACCAAATTCACATGGCTCTGCTCTGCGTATGCGCTTCACACAGCGTAAACGGCGTTTCCAAGCTCCACTCCGACATCATCAAGAAGGACGTATTCAGCAACGAATATGCTGATACACCACACAAGTTCAAGAACGTAACAAACGGTATCGCTTACAGAAGATGGCTTCTTCAGGCTAACCCAGGTCTTACAAAGCTTCTCGAGGATACAATTGGCGATGGCTTCAAGAAGAACGCTGCTGAGCTTATCAACTTCAATAAGTTTGAAAATGACGAGAAGGTTATCAAGCAGCTTGCTGAAATCAAGAAGGCTAACAAGGAACGTTTTGCCAAGTATATCAAGACTAACTTCGGCACAACACTTAATACAAATTCTATTTTCGACGTTCAGGTTAAGCGTCTCCACGAATACAAGAGACAGCACCTCAATGCTCTGAATATTATTGCTGAGTACAATTACCTACTCGAAAACCCTGATGCAGATTTCGTACCAAAGACATATATCTTCGCTGCAAAGGCTGCTCCGGGTTACTACCTTGCTAAGCAGATTATCAAGATGATTTGGGCTCTCGGCGAGGAAATCAGAAAGAATCCTAAGATCAGCGAAAAGCTTCAGGTTTACTTCGTTGAAAACTATTGCGTAAGCCTTTCCGAGCTTATTATGCCTGCTTCTGAGGTTTCCGAGCAGATTTCCCTCGCAGGTAAGGAAGCTTCAGGTACAGGTAACATGAAGTTTATGCTCAACGGTGCTCTTACACTTGGTACACTCGACGGTGCTAACGTTGAAATCAAGGAGCAGGTTGGTATCGACAACATCTTCATCTTCGGTATGAACGCTGATGAGGTTCTCGCTAAGCAGGCACAGGGCTACCGTCCTGAGGACTACTGCAACAACAACGACGTTATCAACAAGGCTATCAACAGAATGTATCACGGCATCAACGGTTGTACATTCGAAGAGGTTGCAAATTCCCTCAAGTTCAAGGACCCATATATGGTTCTCGCTGACTTTGACGCATATCAGTGCGCTCAGCAGTATGTTTCCGAGTGCTACAAGAATACAACAAAGTGGAACAGAATGTCTCTCCACAATATTGCTGGTGCTGGTATCTTCTCCGCAGACCGTTCTGTTGAGGATTACGCACGCGATATCTGGAAGCTCAAGTAATCAGCTTTGCACTTGAAATCTGTTTTTATAATATTTAAAATGCACATCTGCAAAAAATCAGGTGTGCATTTTGTTTATAGTGTAAATTTGGTTGTGCAATATGACAAAAATTATGAAAATATGTTGATATTAATAAGGATATATTGTATAATTATAATGTTAATTTATTCATTTTTAATATTCTGTTTAAAACTACCATATATAAACACTGAGGTGGACTATGAAAGACGAAAAAAAGCGGATTAAAACCCTGAAAATATTGATGTATTCCTGCGTTGCTGTTATGTTTGCGGTAACTCTTGTTGCTGCTTTCCTTGAAACGTTCGAAAGCGTAGCGATAACTATTGCGGTGTTGGTCGCAGTAGGTATGGTGCTGCTGTTAAGAAATATTTTTCTTGTTTTTGAAAATAAGTTCAGAAGTATCGAGGAAATTATTGACAGAATGGCTGGCTATGCTGAGGTAAAATATAACAAGACAGATGAAACTGCTTTTGTTTCCGCAAAGTTTTCCGATATTACGGGCATTGAGGTTGCAAGTGAGTTTATTGATGATGTGGAATACAAAAAGATTATGACGGAGCTTATCTCCAGCCCTTCTGATGCAGGTCCTGATATCTACATGGCTACACGCCCTGAGGGGTGGGTACGTATTTCCACTTTTGAAAATGACTATTACGAATTCACTATGATTTCCGACGTTTCGGAGTATGTTTCCTGCCGAAATATCATCAAGAGTCTTAAATATTATGACAGCGACACAGGTATGCTCTGCCGTGACGCATTTATCGCAAAGGTGCGTGCTGTTACGGAAAATAACAGGGGAGAAATCGGTCTTATCAGTATGCTGATAAGCGGCGTTGATAAGGTTACTTCCTTTAAGGGAACTTCCGCAGCGGATAAGGTTGTCACTAAGCTGGCTGCGTTTGTCAAGAGATTTGAGAATCCTCACAATGCTTTTGCAGGCAGAACCTCCACAAATGAAATATGTCTTCTGTTGACGGATACATACGAAGAAGGCTGTAAAAAATACGCTGACAAGCTTTTCAAGGGACTTGACGAAATTGTCGAAACAATGGATAACGGCGAGTATATCCGTGTTTACTGCGGATATGCACTGTTCAATGACAGAGAGTCAGATGCGGGTACAATGCTTTCGGCAGCGGATTATGCCGCTTACGAGGCAAAAACCTCAGGTGCTGCTGCTCCTGTAAAATATGACCAGGCAAATTATGTTCTGCGTGCTTATGACTTCAAGAAAATTCAGGTGTTCAATACAGTTATTGCCGAGAATAGAATTGATTATCATTTCCAGCCTGTTGTGGACGCTAATACAGGTGAGATTTTCGGTTATGAAGCACTTATGCGTCCGCACGAAATCAACGGAATAAGACTTTCCCCGTTGGAAACCATCAAAATTGCCAAGGAACAGAATGTGTCGGATAAGATTGAATATCTGACAATGAATAATCTGCTGAAATATCTTTCTGAAAATATTGACCTTTTCAAAGGCAAACGACTGTTTATAAACACAATACCCAACTGCTTTATTACCGATGATGAATACGGTGCTCTCTTTGAAGAGTTCGGCAGCGTGTTTGACAGAATAATTATCGAGATTACCGAGGGCAGTCAGATTACTCCAGAAAGCATTGAGCTTATGAGAAAGCGGTACAGCAGCAAGCATTCTCTCTTTGCACTTGACGATTACGGTACAGGCTATGCAAACGAGTCAACGCTCCTTTCAATTCAGCCTGACTTTATCAAGATTGACCGTTCACTTGTTACGGGTATTGAAAATGACCTTCAGAAGCGTCACCTTGTTGCAAATCTTATTAACTTTGCAAAGAGCCACGGCATCAAAACTCTCGGTGAGGGAGTTGAAACAAAGGGTGAGCTTGAGGCACTTATTACGCTGGGTGTTGATTATATTCAGGGTTATTATACAGGAAGACCTAATCCTGTTATTCTGCCCGATATTGCTTCGGATATCAGAGACGAGCTGCTGGATATCAACCTTAAATATGTGGGATACAAGAAAAAGGTATACAGAGTTGAGAGCAGCGAGGCGATTGATGTTGAAAATCTAGCTGTTCAGGGTTATACAGATATTGTGATTTACACTGATGATGTCTGCTTCTCAGGTAACCCTGCACGCTCAGTTAATATGCGTTTGATTTGCGAGGACGGCTACAACGGAACAATCAGAATGAGAGATGTGAACATCTTTGGTCTTGAAGGACCTGTTCTCACTCTCGGAAAGCAATGTGATGTTACTCTTGAAATAAGCGGCAGCAATACCTTCAGCTATGAGGGTATCAGAGTTCCTGAAACAAGCAAGTTCACTCTCAAGGGCGATGGCGACTTGAAGATTGATGTCAGCAGTGATGACGGTACAGTATTTGGCGGCAACTACTTCCAGGATTTCGGCGAAATTCACCTTGAGCATACAGGAAATCTTAATATTTATGCTGAAACAACCAATATTGTTGCAATCGGCGGCAGCGTAGGCAGTGAAAACTCTCTTATCGAAATTTCTTCGGGACGTGTCTTTGCTGAAATGAGAGGCGTAAACACTGTTGGTGTCGGCTCAGTTTCGGGAAATGTTTCGGTGAAGCTCAACGGTGAAAAGCTGTCTGTTGACAGTGCAGGCAGAAACGTTGTTGCTATTGGCTCAATGAATGGTAAAGCAACTGTTGAATGTGAAACAGATATATTTACAGCTTGTGCAGGCGACAGATGCTGTGCCGTTGGTGCTCTTGACGGAGGCTGCGGAAGTGTTGTATTCAACAACGGTAAGTATGAGCTTTCCGCAAACGCTAAGAATGCTTCTGTCATCGGAGCTGTAAATGGAAATATTGACGTTGTTATCAATGCAGGTGAGTACATTCTCAGCTGTGAAGGTAATGATGCAACAGGCATCGGCGACAGACACGGCAGCGGCAATATTCAAATCAACAGTGCTAATATGAAGCTGCATACTGCTGCTTCCGTTGAACTTGGAATAGGTACAAACGGAGGAAATGCTGTTATTTCCGCACTTGACATTGTCTATGACGGCAGAGGAAAGATTAATGCTGTTTCCTCTGACGGAAATGAGCTGAACATTGTAACAATCGGCGAAAATCTTGTGGAGCTTCACCATAAGGCTGTATAATAAGATATGTAAAAAAGAGTACCAAGTTTATGCTTGGTACTCTTTAGTTTTTGTTTACAGCAAATACTTGAATTGCTATGTAAAATCTGCTATAATGTACAGTTGTTGCAAAAGAAAGGAAATGAAAGTATGAATTCGGATAAATTAACCTTCAAGGAGGGTCTTGCCGACGGTATTCCCATCGGTCTCGGCTATCTCTCAGTGTCATTCAGCTTCGGTATTGCTGCTGTAAGCCAGGGTCTGCCGTGGCTTGCGGCTACAATAATTTCTATGTCAAACCTTACATCAGCAGGGCAGGTTGCAGGTCTGAGCATTATTACAGCAGCAGGTACACTGCTGGAAATGGCACTTGCTCAGCTTATAATTAATATGCGGTATGCTCTGATGAGTCTGTCGCTGTCACAGAAGCTGGACAGTAGCTTCACAACTCCGCACCGCTTCCTTGCGGCATTCGGAATTACCGATGAAATTTTTGCTGTATCCGCAGGCAAACCCAAGGACGTCACACCCCAGTATATGTACGGTTTGATTTTGCTGCCGTTCATCTGCTGGAGCAGTGGTACTCTGCTGGGCGGTATTGTGGGAAGTATCCTGCCTAAAATGCTATGTTCAGCGCTTGGTATCGCAATTTACGGAATGTTCATCGCAATATTTATTCCCCCTGCAAGAAAATCCGTGGGTGTGTTTGTGACAGTTGTGATTTCGGCAGGTATGAGCTGCTGCCTTGAATTTATACCGCTCTTTGACAGCGTGTCCTCAGGCTTTGCTATTATAATATGTACACTTGCTGCAGCAACAGCAGGTGCGGTTTGCTTCCCAAGGAAGGAGGCTGACGAGGAATGACTGGCTCACTCGCTTTATACATAGCAGTAATGGCAGGGGTAACATACCTTATAAGAATGCTGCCGTTTGTAATATTCAGAAAGAAAATCAAGTCCCGATTTGTCAAGGACTTCCTCTACTATGTCCCGTATGCGGTTTTGGGAGCAATGACAATTCCCGCCGTGTTCTTCTCAACAGGCAACATCATCTCCGCGGTTGTGGGACTTGCCGCTGCTCTTGTTCTCGCATTCAAGGGTAAGGGACTTCTTCCCGTTGCAGCAGCAGGCTGTATTGGTGCATTTGCAGCGGAATTAGTTTTGAGTTTAATATAATTTCAGAAAAAAGTTGATGATTTAATATAAAGTTCATAAAATGTTAAATAAAAAACTATAAAGTAACCCCAAAACCTGCCGATATATATAACAGAAGCAAGGAGAACAGACAAAACAAAGTCAAAGTTCTCCAGAAAGAAGTTCAATAAGAACTACTTCTAAGTTTCAAAGGAAATTGAAATTTCCGAGATGCGCATTAGGAAAAAGTAAATCAACCGATGAAACAACAAAATAACAGTGCGAACGGATTTGCACTTAAAACATTTACAGGAGGTAAATTTTATGGTAGTACAGCATAACATGACTGCGATTAACGCTAACAGATACTTAGGTATGAACAACACAAAGCTTGGCAAGTCTCTTGAAAAGCTTTCTTCCGGTTACGCAATCAACCGTGCAGGCGATAACGCTGCAGGTCTCGCAGTTTCCGAAAAGATGAGATCCCAGATCGCTGGTATGACTCAGGGTGTTAAGAACGCTCAGGATGGTATCTCCATGATCCAGACTTACGAAGGTGCTCTTACAGAAACTGACTCCATTCTCCAGAGAATGAAGACTCTTGCTACTCAGGCTGCTAACGGTACATACGACGAAGGCGTTGACCGTGCTGCTATCCAGCTCGAATTCGACCAGCTCAAGGACGAAATCAACCAGATTGCTGATACAGACTTCAACGGCGTTGTTCTCCTTAACGGTACAACAATGGCTGACGGTACTGAAATCACTGACGGTAAGGTTACATACGAAACTATCGCTGCTGGTAAGAATGATGTAATCGAAGGTACAGTTTCTGAATCTAATGCTTATGGTCAGGGTACAGTTGACCTTTCCAAGCCTAAGGGTGTTAACTATGATGATGGTAACTCCATTATTCTCCAGGTTGGCGCTCGTTCTAAGGATGCTGTAGACTTCAACTTTGACTATTCTTACCTTGGTGAAGATGGTTACGGCACACTTGATGCTGACGTTGAAGCTCTCATCGACAATGGCGCTCTTAACTGTACAGTTAACGGTCTCGGTCTTAAGGACGTTGACCTCACAACTCAGCAGAACGCTAATAAGGCTATCGACCAGATCGACGCTGCTATCAACAAGGTTTCCATGGTTCGTGCTACATTCGGTTCTGTTCAGAACAGACTTGAACACAAGATCGATAACATGAACGTAACAGTTGAAAACCTCACATCTGCTGAATCCAGAATCCGTGATACAGATATGGCTACAGAGATGATGAACTTCACAAAGCAGAACATCCTTACACAGGCTTCTCAGTCTATGCTTGCTCAGGCAAACCAGCTCC
>JAZSHA010000187.1:0-3553 GCA_045533025.1 Oscillospiraceae bacterium | reverse complement strand
AAAACTTGCTTATCGGTTATTATGCACGGAGTTCTGCGCCGAGAGCGGAGAGTTCCTTCAGCACACGCTTAACAGCTGCGTGTGCCTGCTCGTCTGTAAGTGTGCCCTCGTGGGAACGCATTGAGATAGCGTATGCAACGGACTTCTTGCCCTCTGCAATCTGCTTGCCCTGATATACGTCAAACAGAGTAACGGTTTCGAGGATATTGCCTACAGCCTTCTTGATAGCTTTTTCAAGTTTTGCAACAGGGAGTGCTTCGTCACAAACGATAGCGAGGTCACGTGTTGTTGCAGGGAACTTAGGAAGCGGCTTGTATGTCTTTGTTGCAACAGCAACTTCGAGGATTTCTGTTACGTTAATCTTAGCAGCATAAGCCTTTGTGCCGATACCGTAGTTTTCAAGAGTTTCAGGGTGAAGCTCACCAACGATACCGATTGCCTTGCCGTCCTTTGTGATTACTGCGCATCTGCCTGGGTGGAAAGCGTCAGCTTCTGCGAATACTGCGCTGTCTGTGCAAGCCTCGTACTCGAAATCTTCAACGCCGACGTTCTTCAGCATTGCGTCAACAATACCCTTGATGTCGTAGAAATCACGGTTGCCGCCGTACATACCAACGCTGAGACGTACAGGCTCGTCAGGAAGCTCTGCGCCTGTAGGGAGGTATTCGTTGCCAAGCTCAAAGAGGCAAGCGGAAGCGTTACGGTTGTTGTAGTTTCTTGCGAGAACTTCACACATTGAAGGAATGAGAGTTGTTCTCATAACGGAAGTATCTTCGCCGAGAGGATTTGTGATTACAACTGTGTTTCTCAGCTTGCTGTCCTCAGGAAGACGAATTTTATCGAAATACTTAGGGCTGATGAAGGAGTAGGTTGTGATTTCGTAAGCACCGAGGGAAGTCATAGCGTTCATAATCTTACGCTCGAACTTCTGCTTTTCGGTAAGCTCGGCAGCTGCAACACCGCGGATAATTGTCTTAGGAATGTTGTTGTAGCCGTAAATTCTTGCAACTTCTTCAGCAATATCAGCCTTGCACTCGATATCAATACGAACGGAAGGAGCGTAAGCCATACCGTTTTCAATCTTGAAATCAAGCTTTTCAAGGCACTTGCGCATAACGTCCTCGGAGATGTCTGTGCCGAGGAAACCATTAATCCAATCAGGATTGAACTCAACACCCTTTGGTGTCTTGTCGGAGTGGTCAGCGTCGATGATTGTGTTTACAACCTCACCGCAGCCAAGCATTTCAACAAGCTCGAATGCACGCATAATTGCCGGGTAAGCGTTCTTTGGGTCGATGCCCTTTTCAAAACGTGCGGAAGCGTCAGTTCTCATACCGAGAGCCTTGGCTGTTGTACGTACGGAAGCGCCGTCGAAGCAAGCGGACTCGAAAACAACGTCAACTGTGTCGTCCATAATACCGCTGTACTCGCCGCCCATTACACCTGCAACAGCAACAGGGCTTTCAGCGTCAGCGATAACAAGCATATTTTCGGTAAGAGCTCTCTCTGTACCGTCAAGAGTTGTGATTGTTTCGCCAGCCTTAGCGTTACGGATATTGATTTCGTTGCCCTTAATGTAGCGGATATCGAAAGCGTGCATTGGGTGACCGTATTCAAGCATTACATAGTTTGTGATGTCAACGAAATTGTTGATTGGACGTACACCGCTTGCACGGAGACGTTCTCTCATCCAGCGTGGTGACTGACCGATTTTAACGTTCTTTACTACGCCTGCGATGTAGCGTGAGCAGAGGTCTGTGTTCTGTACGTTAACCTTGAGCATAGAGTTGATGTCACCCTCGATACCCTTGTAGGTTGGCTCTTTTACTGTGTAAGGACGGTCAAATGTAGCCGCTGTTTCTCTTGCAAGACCAATTACTGCAAGACAGTCAGGACGGTTGGAAGTGATTTCGAACTCAACGGAAGTATCGTTAAGACCGATTGCTTCCTTGATATCCATGCCAAGTTCAAGCTCAGGGCAGCCTTCTTCCTGCTGCATAATGAAGATACCATCAGCGATTGCGTAAGGAAAATCGTGAGTTGTAAGACCAAGCTCGCCGAGGGAGCAAAGCATACCGTTGGACTCAACGCCGCGGAGCTTGCCCTTCTTGATTTTGATGCCGTTAGGGAGGGTGGAGCCGTCCATTGCTACAGGAACGATGTCGCCTGCCTTAACGTTTGGCGCACCAGTTACAATCTGGATAGGCTCGCCGTTTCCTGCCTTGCCAACGTCAACCTGACACACTACAAGGTGGTCGGAATTTTCGTGTGGTACAACGGAAAGAAGCTTACCCACAACAACCTTGCTGATTTCCTCGCCCTCTGTCTCGTAACGCTCAACCTTTGAGCCGCTGATTGTAAGACCTGAGCAGAATTCTTTTATTGAAAGGTCGGACACGTCAATATAATCCGACAGCCATCTCATTGATAAATTCATTTTATTTTCCTCCTGTTAAGTTTTTGCAGATACGGAATTAAACATTTTCCTCATTAGCGGACTGAGAGTTTTCCTGTATTGCTTTAAGGTGTTCAAGAAATTCCTTTGTGCCGTTACTGTTAGGGGAAAGACCATACTGCTTTCCGTTTTTCATACGGAGCATAATTGTAACGGCAGGTCCCTCGGTTACGGAATATATCTGGTCGATTTCACTGAAATTGTATGTTGCAGGCTTTGCACCAAGCTGTAAAACCGAAAATTTTTCATCGTTCCAATACCACGCATGCTTTGCGGAAGCAAATCCTGCAAATGCGGAAAGTGCCGCTAAAACAACAAATACCAAAATAATCAGAATATCTGACATAACCGTAAAATTAACGATTACCCCTGCTATGATTAAAATCGCCGCAAAAATATATAAACCCTTTGATACCGCAGGATTTGATTTTATACAACCCTTTGGCTCGTAATCAATTCTGCTGTCTGTAATTTTGTTTTCCATAGTTGTAACCCCCTGTTATTTGTTATTAAAACTGTCCCAAGAATCTCATATCGTTCTCGTAAAGCAGACGCATATCGTTGATTTCGTAGCGTCCCATTGTGATACGCTCAAGACCGATACCGAACGCAAAGCCGCTGTAAACCTCAGGGTCAATGCCGCAGCCTTCAAGTACCTTAGGGTGAACCATACCTGCGCCGAGAAGCTCGATGTAGCCCTCGTTCTTGCACATCGGACAACCCTCGCCGTGACAGTTGAAGCACATGATATCAACCTCAGCGGAAGGCTCTGTGTATGGGAAGTGATGCGGACGCAGACGAATCTTGCAGTCCTCGCCGTAAAGTCTCTGCATAAGAAGCTCAAGTGTACCGCAAAGGTCAGCAAATGTGATGCCCTTGTCAATTACAAGTCCTTCAATCTGGTGGAAGAGAGGAGAGTGTGTTGCGTCAACAGCGTCGGAACGGTAAACTCGGCCTGGGGAGATAATTCTGATAGGAGGCTTCTTGTTCTCCATTGTACGAATCTGTACGGAGGAAGTCTGTGTACGGAGGAGCACGTTTTCGCTGATGTAGAATGTATCCTGTGTGTCACGTGCAGGGTGGTGCTTAGGCATATTC
>JAZSHA010000204.1:0-19133 GCA_045533025.1 Oscillospiraceae bacterium | reverse complement strand
ATGTGATAACGGATAGCGTCAGCGCCGTAACGCTGACCAAGTACAAACGGGTCAACAACGTTACCCATGGACTTGGGCATCTTCTGTCCGTTGAAGGTAATCCAGCCGTGTACAGCGAGGTGCTTAGGGAGCGGAAGCTCAAGAGCCATAAGCATTGCAGGCCATATAATAGCGTGGAAACGCATAATATCCTTAGCAACCATATGCACGTCAGCAGGCCAGAACTTGCTGTAATCATCGTGAGCGGAGTTCTCATAGCCGAGAGCAGTGATATAGTTGGAAAGCGCGTCAATCCAAACGTAAACAACGTGCTTGTCGTCGAAGGAAACAGGAACGCCCCACTTGAATGTTGTACGGGAAACACAGAGGTCTTCAAGACCCGGCTTGATAAAGTTGTTTACAAGCTCTGTAGCACGTGTCTTAGGTCTGAGGTAGTCTGTTTCTGTAAGAAGCTTTTCAATTCTCTCAGCGAATGGGGACATCTTGAAGAAGTAAGCTTCTTCCTTAGCTTCCACAACCTCACGTCCGCAGTCGGGACACTTGCCGTCAACAAGCTGTGAGTCTGTCCAGAAGCTTTCACAAGGTGTACAGTATTTGCCTGTGTATTCGCCCTTGTAGATGTAGCCCTTGTCATAGAGTGCCTTGAAGATTTTCTGCACGGCTTCAACGTGGTAGTCGTCAGTTGTACGGATATATCTGTCGTAGCTGATATTCATAAACGACCAGAGATTCTTGAAGATTTCAACAATCTCGTCAACGTACTGCTTTGGTGTAACGCCCTTTTCAGCAGCCTTCTGCTCGATTTTCTGACCGTGTTCGTCAGTACCTGTGAGGAACATTACATCATAGCCCTGCATTCGCTTGTAGCGAGCGATGGAGTCACAGGCAACGGTTGTGTAGCAGTGACCAATGTGCGGATTGCCCGATGGATAATAAATCGGGGTTGTGATGTAGAATGGTTTCTTTGACATTTTATATTCCTCCTAAAAGGTTATTTTCGTATATACTTTATTATTATACCCCAACAATTGCCGTTTGTCAATTTACGGATTAAAAAAGGGCAAAAAAATAGCAGGACAAACGGTGTCCTGCAAATCAAATAAAATGAGATAAGTAAAATATGTGTAGAACAAAAGAAAGGAGACAACAAAACGGATGTTAAACTTAATTAAAGAAATTAGATGATTTCTAACATCGATATTATTATAACCTATTTTACCAGCTACGTCAACAGGTTTTGGTAACATTTTCGCTTTTTGTATACCTGCACAATTTTACAGCTCTATAATTATGCATTTTGCGGTTTTGAGTAAGAAAATCTAAAAATAAAATAGAAATTACAACGAAATTGAGTTGGACAAATTGCAATTATTTTAGATTGCCGACATTTTCTTGCAAAATGATTAACTTTTATAATAACACATTATTTTTAATTTGTCAAGACTTTTCTGTAATTACAAAAAATAAATTTTTCAACCTATTTTACAAAATGTATTTTTTCAACATACTGTATACGTGCCTGTGGAAAATAAATCTACATCACCGCATTAACCAGTGCGCAAATAATTATACCCACGGCTGTCGGAATTACAGCTGCAAGAAGTGTCCACTTGAAAGCACCTGTTTCCTTTTTCACCGTAAGGCAGGTTGTTGAACAGGGAAAGTGGCAAAGCATAAAAATCATCGTGCACACAGCCGTTGAAACCGTCCAGCCGTTTTCAATGAGAATTGCTTTCAGCGAAGCAAGGTTTTCGTACTCTACAAGCGTGCCAGAAGCGGTATACGCCATAAGCATTATGGGCACAACAATTTCATTTGCAGGAAATCCAAGAATAAACGCAAGCAGTATTACCCCGTCAAGTCCGATAAACTGCGCAAAGGGGTCGAGGAAATCTGCACAATGCATAAGCAATGACGTGTCACCAATCTGCACCGTACCCAAAATCCATATCACAAGTCCAGCAGGTGCGGCAACAGCCACCGCACGCCCCAGCACGAAAACCGTTCTGTCGAGAATTGACCGCACAATGACCTTGCCGAATTGCGGTCTGCGATAAGGCGGCAACTCCAGCGTGAATGACGAGGGCACGCCCTTTAATATTGTTACCGAAAGAAGCTTTGATACCGTAAACGTCAGAAGCACACCAAGTATGATTACCCCCGTGAGAATTGCAACTCCCGTGAAGCTTTGGAGAAGCCCTCCCCCTGCCGCGAGAAACATCGTGATTATTGCAATCAGAGTAGGAAACCTCCCATTGCAGGGTACAAACGCATTTGTCAGAATTGCAATCAACCTTTCTCTCGGCGAGTCGATAATTCTGCACCCAGTCACACCTACAGCGTTGCAGCCAAACCCCATCGCCATAGTCAAAGCCTGCTTGCCGCAAGTACCTGCGCACTTGAAACCTTTATCAAGATTGAAAGCAATTCGTGGCAGGTAGCCTACGTCCTCCAAAAGCGTGAACAGCGGAAAGAAAATCGCCATCGGCGGCAGCATTACCGACACAACCCACGCAAGCACACGGTACACCCCGTCAATAAGCATACTCCTCAGCCATTCGGGTGCACCAATAAAAACAAGTCCCTCCGAAAGTCTGTCTCCAAGTGCAAACAAGCCTTTTGACAGCAGTGCCGATGGGTAGTTTGCCCCCTCAACCGTTACCCAGAAAATTCCCAGCAGAAGCAATATCATAATCGGCACGCCCCATATCCTATGGGTCAGCACCTTGTCAATCCGCCTGTCACGCTCGTAGTAATTCTCCTTCTCAAAGGTTACACAATTTTCTGCAATTTCTTCCCCTCGCCGCACGTAAGCCGCTGTGACAATATCAGATAGTTTTTCCTCGTCGATGCCCTGCCCCGAAAGAGAAATCCGTGCCGCCGAAACTGCATCAATCAGTTCGTCTTTTTCAGCAATTTCCCGTCCCATAAAAAGTGCCAGCTGTGAAGCGTCAGCCTCGTTGTTTTCCAACAGTTTCAGTGCAAGCCAGCGGCAGGGGAGTGTACCCCCCGAAAGCTTTTCCAGTATCGTAGCAACCTTACCCAAGGCCTGTTCAATTTCTTCGGGGTACTCCACACACGGCTTTTCAGCACGCTGTTTTTCCATAGCTTCGGGAAGCAACTCCATAAGCCGTTCAATTCCGTCACCATCACGGGCGGAAGCTGTGCAGACAGGTACTCCAAGCATTTCGGAAAGCCTCGCTGTGTCAATGCGAATTTTCTTTTTCTCAGCCTCGTCCATAAGGTTGACACAAAGCACTACATTCGGCGTAACCTCAATAATCTGCAAAGCAAGATTGAGATTACGTTCAAGACAGGTCGCATCGCATACAACCGCAACCGCATCGGGTCTGCCGAAGCAAATAAAGTCCCTCGCCGCTTCCTCCTCAGCGGAATGAGGAATAAGGGAGTACGTCCCGGGGATATCAACAATAACGTAGTCAACGCCGCCTCGTGAACAGCGTCCCTGTGCATTCTGTACCGTCTTGCCCGTCCAGTTGCCCGTGTGCTGCTTCATACCCGTAAGAGCATTGAAAACCGTGGACTTGCCCACGTTTGGGTTGCCCGCAAGCGCAATAACCTTTTCGCCGCCCCTCTCAATAATAAAGTCACCGTCGTGACCGTTGCCCATACAAAATCACTCCTTTCTGCAAGTCTATGCAGAGGAGAGGTTGGACAATTACAGGCAAAACCAACACGGCAAAATTTTCAAAAACCACTTTACAAATCAGCTTTTGTGTGCTATAATATTAACCGTTGAAATTGCATATCGAGGTGTGGCTCAGTTTGGTAGAGCGCTTCGTTCGGGACGAAGAGGCCGTGGGTTCGAATCCCGTCACCTCGACCATCAAAGGTCATAATCCCATATGACGAAAAACTCCCCTGTCAGATGACGGGGGAGTTTTGTATTATTGGGTGTCATAATGGGTGTCAAAAAATTCCTGAGAGTAACTGCTCTCAGGAATAAATTTATTCTACCGAAGCAACCTTCAGCATATTTGTTGTGCCTGCGATACCGAGAGGGATACCTGCGGTCAACACCACAACATCACCCTTGGTGATATACTCTGCGTCAACAGCTGCCTTGATTGCGCTGTCAAAAAGCTCATCGGTATTCCGCTTTTCGTCCATCATAACGGGCAGCACGCCCCAGCTCATATTCATCTGTCTGAGCACGGTTTCATTCGGTGTACAGCCGATAATCATACAAGACGGACGGAACTTCGAGAGGTTTCTCGCTGTTGAGCCTGATTTTGTAACGGTTATAACAGCCTTTGCACTGATATCGTGTGCAGTTGTAACAGCGGCGTGGGAGATTGCATTTGTCTGGTTGCGCTCAATTGAAACGGGACGCTTGGAAAGTCTGTGGATATAATTGATATCCTTTTCGGTAGTTTCAGCGATAAGTGCCATTGTTCTTACAGCCTCGACAGGATGCTTGCCTGCTGCTGTTTCGCCTGAAAGCATAATAGCAGATGTGCCGTCATATATTGCGTTTGCCACGTCGGTAATTTCCGCACGGGTCGGCTTTGGATTTGTAATCATTGACTCCAGCATTTGGGTAGCTGTAATAACCTGCTTACCTGCAAGATAGCCCTTTTCGATAATATCCTTCTGAATAGCAGGTATCTGCTCAAAAGGAATTTCAACGCCCATATCTCCTCGTGCAACCATAATGCCGTCGGAGACCTCAATGATTTCGTCAATGTTGTTCACGCCGTCCATATTTTCGATTTTAGCAATAATTCTTGGAGTTGTCCAGCCGAGACTCTTGGTGAATTTTCTCAGGTAGCTTACATCCGCTGAGGAGCGCACAAAGGAAGCTGCAATAAAATCGTACCCCATCTTTGAGCCGAATTCAAGGTCGCTCATATCGCGCTCGGAAAGATACGGCATTGAAAGCTCTACTCCTGGTACGTTAATACCCTTGTTATTGGAGAGCAAGCCGCCTGTTATTACTTTGCAGATGATATCGGTTGCGGTAATTTTTTCGGCAACAAGCTCCACAGCTCCGTCATTGATAAGGATTTTTGTACCGACAGAAACGTCGCCCGGAAGGCCCTTGAAGGTTATGGAAGCGCGCTCCGCTGTGCAGGGAATATCCTCTGTAGTAAGGGTAAAGGTGTCCCCATCGAAAATCTCCACAGGCTTATCATCAACGAATTTGCCAAGACGGATTTCGGGACCCTTTGTATCAAGCATTGTAGCAATCGGCAGACCAAGTTCCTCACGGAGTCTTACAACCTGCTCAAAGCGTTTTTTGTGCATCTCATAATCGCCGTGGGAAAAGTTGAAACGTGCAACGTTCATTCCCGCAAGCATCATCTCACGGAGAATTTTGTCGTCATCGGTAGCAGGTCCGACAGTACATACAATCTTGGTTTTTCTCATATAAAAACAACTCTTTTCGATAAAATATCAGTTTTGCGGAGCTTGAATTTCTGTTCTTCCAAAATTCCGCCGTATAACATAATACACTATATCCGTCAATGTGTCAAGATGCTGATAATTATTCTTTACTGTTTATTATCCTCGAAAAAGCAGAAAATATTATCCTGCTGCAATACAAAAGGGCATCAGACAGTACATTGCTGCCCGATACCCTTAATTCACTTTATTATTCAGCTGCAATGGACTCCGTAACGGCTTCCGTAACCGCAGTTTCTTCGCTCATTTCGCTGATTTTATCGGTAATAACCTGCTTGAAGCGGTCAATAAGCTCAATAATCGGGTACTCAAACTCAAAGTAGGTATGAGTCCATACGCCCTCGCTGAAATCGTATGTCAGCTCGCCGCTGTCCGTTTCCGCAAGGAAGTCCTTTTCATCAAAATATTCCTCGCCGTTAATCATCAGCAGGTCGCCATCCCAATGAACATCGTAATAAAGTGCGTCGTCCTTATTTTCCTTGATAGCCTGCTTGATAAGTCGCTTTATGGTTGTTTCCAGCCTTATAACCTCGCCGATATCCTTGTCCATCTGATTAGGCTCAACATATACAGCAACCTTGCCCGAGGATTTATTCTGAACGTCCAGCACATAACATCTGAAATAACCTGACGGTGAAACAAGACCTCCCTCAGGGGTAAGAAGCGTGTCAACCGTTGTAACTCTGAACACATTCATAATAAGGAAGAACGCAATGCCGCCGAGGATATACAGCAGCAGGAAAATCGTGCCGAAAACGGTTTTGATTGTATCATTCATCTTACAGCTGAAAAATCCGAAAACCGTTACCATTGCCGCAGGGATAAGCAGCGGCCAGTTGCCCCAGTCCATAAGCAGCGTAGGGAAAAACGCTACCATATTTACCATTCCGATTATGCAGGTGATAAAGGATTTTCTCGTGTAGAAGAAAAAAAGCGCCGAAACCATTGAAAACGCCGCATAGGCAATAGCGAAGGTCATCTTGTCAAGATACACGATATTATAGAAGAAAACCGCATAAGCAAAGTAGCCAAGTACGATTGTGTACGCCGCACACAGCACGCTTACCACAAGGATAAACCATTTATTTGTAAGAACCTTTTTTACTTTTCCCATTTTAACACTCCTCAGAGTAATGATATGTTACATATATAATATACCAAGTTTATGCAATAAAATCAAGAACAATTTGATTTCACATCGGTTACAATTTGAAAAAGAGCTGTTACCGCAAAGCTCCATACATAAATCAAGGGTATCGAGTGATTCTCGGTACCCTTGCGATTTGTATTATTTGCTTCAGCTTACGAGAAGCGTCTGATTGCGGAAGAAACGATAAGACCGATACCGCCTACGATTGCGAGAATAAGCACAACAAGAAGAATAGTCATAAGGATATTCTGACCTGTTGAAGCAGCGTCTTCAGTGGAAACCTGCTCTTTATCGTAGTCACCCATATTTGCAACAACCTTGCCGTCCTTATCGGTAACAACAAAATCGTCGATGTAGATGATATCGCCCATAAAAGCCTGGAAGGTAGGGATTGTGAAGCCCGCCTTTGTGTTTTCAGCACCGTCGGAAACCTGCATAGTAACGGTAGTCCATTCCTTGGTACTGAGCTCAGGAACAGCCTGAGTAAGCCAAATCATACCATCGCTGAAAAGAGAGAGGTTATCATAATAGCCGTCAGCGCCTTCACAAAGCTTGATGCTCATTTCCACTGTGCAGCCGTCAAAAGTTTCAAGACCAAGTGTTGCAGCCTCAACGTAGAAGCCACCGAATTTTTCGGTAGCGTCACCGCCCGAATTTTCCGAAACAACGATACAGCCGTTTCCATTAGCGGACTCAAACACATTATGGGTAAGCTTCATTCCTGTCTGTTCAACAGAACCATAGGAAATAAAGTCGCCGATTTTAGCATTTGTATCGAAGCAGTATGTAGCACCGCCGTCCTCAACAGCAAAAGCGTTTGCTGCACACATACCTGCGGCAACGACGGAAGCAAGAACCGCAGAAACAATCTTCTTAAATTTCATTATAATCAAATCCTTTCGGTATTATCATCAAAAGGCTATATTTCAAGTCATATAATAATTTTACTATTAAACGAAAAATTTGTCAATATGTTTGCTGTGAAACATATTGACAAATTTTATTGCAATTATTCGTTGTTATTGTCAACGCTCAGGATAACTTCGCTTACGAGGTTACCGGGGAGCTGTTCATAGCGGAGATGTTCGAGGGAGAAGTAGCCTCTGCCTCTTGTAATCTGACGAAGCTGAGTTGTGAAGCTCTGCATTTCTCTCATAGGAACTTCTGCTTCGATAGTAGTTGTACCCTTCTTAGCAGCAGGATTCATACCTACAACGCGTCCTCTTCTCTTGTTCAGGTCGCCCATGATATCGCCTGTATTGTCATCAGGAGCTGTAACGAGAAGCTTGCCGATTGGTTCGAGAATTGTTGGCTCAGCCTGCTTGAGACCTTCCTTGAAAGCAATGGAAGCAGCTGTCTTGAACGCCATTTCGGAGCTGTCAACAGGGTGGTAAGAACCGTCAACGAGGATAGCCTTGAGACCTGTTACAGGGCAGCCTGCAAGGACACCCTTCTTCATGGAGTCCTGAAGTCCCTTTTCAACAGCTGGGAAGAAGTTCTTAGGAACTGCGCCGCCGAATACCTTTTCTTCGAATACGAGTTCGTCGGAGAGGCAAGGCCCGAATTCAATCCAATCGTGACCGTACTGACCGTGGCCGCCGCTCTGCTTCTTGTGCTTACCTTCAACCTTAATCTTTTTGCGGATAGTTTCACGGTACGCAATCTTAGGTTCCTTGAGGTTGATGTCAGCACCGAACTTAGCCTTCAGCTTAGCAGCTGCAACTTCGATATGCTGTTCACCGAGACCTTCGATAATCTGTTCCTTTGTAAACGCATCAAGACCATATGTAAGAGTCTTGTCTTCTTCAGTAAGACGCTGGATACCTGCACTGATTTTGCTTTCGTCGCCCTGAGCCTTAGCTGTAACAGCCATTCTGAAGCAAGGCTTCGGGAACTCAATTTCAGGGAATGTAACCTTTCTTGCAGCCTCGCAGATTGTATCGGAGGTAGCTGCGTTAATCTTTACGGCCACAACGATATCGCCCGCGTGAGCTTCTGCAACTTCGGTCTGCTTTTTGCCAAGGAGGGTATAAAGCTTACCGATTTTTTCAGGAGCGTCAGCTGTTGTGTTGATGTACTCTGTATTAGCCTTGAGAGTACCGCTTACAATCTTTATGTAGGACATCTTGCCAACAAATGGGTCGGCAACTGTCTTGAATACGAATGCGGAGAGTGGAGCGTTGTCTTCGTAAGGAATTTCGGTGAGCTCGCCAGCTGCGTCTGTAGCCATAACAGGCTTGTTGTCAACAGGTGCAGGGAGAAGGAGCTCGATTTCCTTCAGAAGCATATCAACGCCTGCTGTTGTTGTGGAAGAACAGCATACAACAGGAGTAATAACGCCTTCATTCATACCCTTATGGATACCGTGAACAAGTTCCTTCTGTGTGAAAGGCTCACCCTCGAAGAATTTTTCCATAAGCTCGTCATCTGTTTCGGCAACAGCTTCCGTAAACGCTGCAACAAGACCGTCCATACGGTATTCCATCTTCTCGGAGATTTCAGCTGTAGGCATATTTGTTTCGACAGCGTTGCCATTTTCGTCATATTTGTAAGCCTTCATTTCGATAAGGTTAACGAAAGAAACAACCTTTCTGTCCTGAATAACAGGAACTACAACAGGGCAGACTGTAGGACCGAACTTTGTCTTGAGGTCGGTAAGAACGTTGTAGAAGTTAGCGTCCTCATCGTCGATTTTTGTAACAACAAACATCTTAGGCTTGCCAAGCTCGCAAGCAAGGTCATAAGCCTTTTCAGTACCAACCTTAACGCCTGACTTAGCGGAAACTGTAATCATAACGGTTGCAGCAGCGGCAGCACCTTCGTGCATACCTGCGGCAAAGTCAAACAGACCCGGTGTATCGAGAAGGTTTACCTTAATATCGTTATACTCAAAGGAGGCAAGAGCAGTGCTGAGAGAAACCTTGCGCTTGATTTCCTCGGGGTCATAGTCGCATACGGTATTTCCGTCAGCGGTCTTTCCGAGTCGGTCAGTAACGCCTGCTCTGAACAGGAGCGCTTCAGCGAGAGATGTCTTGCCTGAGCCTGAGTGACCTGTGATTGCAATATTCTTGATTGTTTCAGCTCCGTAGTGTTTCATAAGTGATTTCAATCCTTTCTTTGAGCACGGAAGAATATTCCGCAATATATCTCATATATAATTTGTAACAAATCAACAAAAATTTGTTTTGCAACAATTAACATTATAGCACCTTTGCTTACAGATTGCAACAACAAAATAACAATTTCAATAAATTACATTATACAATGTTGAAATTTATGTGCATTTTACACAACAGCAGCTATATACAGACACTGTACCATTAAATATATTACGAAGTTAAAATAAATATGCAGAACAAGTTGTTGATAAGTCAACGATTTGTGCGTGTTGAATAAAGTGCACTTTAATTTATGGAAATATCTTGACCGACGGACTGAAAAATGTTAAAATAATTCTGAAAAATAACAGGAAATGAGGATTGCAAGATGAACGGACTTCTTTTAGGTACAGGCATTGCCGCAGGCGTTGTTGCACTCGGTGCAGCAGGCTCTCTGGCAGGTGCATTCAAACTGTTCAACAAGGTTATCCCACGTCAGGATGGCGTAAAGGTAAACATGGACGAAATGGCTGACGCACAGAAGTGGGAGGAATACAAGAAAACTATTGGTCCCAAAAAGGAATATCTCCTCGCTCAGCCTTCTGAAAAAATTACAATCAAATCCCGTGACGGACTCAATCTCTGCGGTACATACTTCCCTGCTGCTGAACCGTCTGACAGAGTAGCAATCTGTTTCCACGGTTACACAAGCTCCGCAATGTCAAACGCAAGCTTTGCTTCCTTCCTGCACAAGCAGGGCATAAACTGTCTGCTTGTTGACAACAGAGGCCACGGCGAAAGCGAGGGACAGTATATCGGCTTCGGCGTGCTGGACAGATATGACTGCCTTAGCTGGATTGAGCATATGAATGGAAAGCTCGACGGCAAGGCAAGATTTATGCTTTACGGCGTTTCAATGGGTGCTTCTACTGCACTTATGGCAATCGGTATGGACGAATGTCCCGACAGCGTTGAACTTGTTGTTGCAGACTGCGGCTTCACCTCCCCTTATGACGTGTTTGCTCACGTTCTCAAAAAGGATTACAAGATGTCCGAATTTCCTATCATGAATATAAATGACGTAATCTGCCGCAAGAAAGCAGGCTACGGCTTCAAGGACTGTTCTACCCTTGATACACTGAAAAAGGCAAAGTGCCCCGTGCTCTTTATCCACGGCAAGGACGATAATTTCGTGCCTGTATATATGAGCGGAAAGAATTATGACGCCTGCACCTCCGACAAGGATATCCTGCTTATCGAAAATGCGGGACACGGCGCAAGCTACTTTGAAAATCCCGAGCTGTACGAAAGCAAGGTAAGCGAATTCCTGAACAAATACTTCAATTAAGGAGAAGCGTTATGAGTGAATTTATGAAAGAACTCAATATCAACGGTGCAGTTGTGCAGGGTTACCCCCTCAACGCTGCGCAGAGAATTCACAACTACACTATTAAATTTGCACCTCATCAGGTAATCAACATCGGCACAGGCTTCTACATTCAGATTGACATCAATTTTGACATTCTCCGCAAGGCTATCAAGATGGCTTATGAGCGTTTCGACAGTATGCGTCTGCGCTTTGCTGAGGACGAGGACGGCAAGGTTTATCAGTATCTTGTTCCCAAGGACGACAGAGAAATCCCGTTCTTTGACTTCTCCGAATGGAAAGAGGAAGACGCTCACAAAGAAATGGAAAACTGGACTAAAGTCCCATTTGAGCGTTACAACTCCCCTATGAACTATATCGCAATGATTAAGCTTCCAAACGGCTACAACGGTACATATTTAAAGGTTGACCATATGACTATGGACTCCAGTTCCCTTATTGCTTTCGATAAGGATATCCTTGAAATTTACTGTCACCTCTGCTACGATACAGAAATGCCGAAGCCTATGATGTCCTACATCAAGGCGCTTGAAAAGGATTTGGAATACGAGGCAGGCTCACCTGCTCAGAAGCGTGACGAGGAATACTGGATGAGTCAGATTGAAGCGGACGAGCCTATGTACACTGACTTCAACGGTATGGGCAGACTTATCACCCAGCGCCGTGAAAACAATAACCCCGACCAGCGAAGCGCAATGGTTATTTCACGCAATCCCGAAGCGGCAATTTCCGTGTTTGAACTTGAAAAGGAGCCTTCCGACAGACTTATGCAGTTCTGCCTTGACAACCAGGTTCCGATGGCTACACTTCTTCTTATGGGTCTGAGAACTGTTCTTTCCAAGTTCAACAATGACGAAAAGGACGTTTCCGTAAAGAGCTGCGTTGCAAGACGCGGTACACTCCTCGAAAAACGCTGCGGAGGTACAAGAATTCACTTCTTCCCACTCCGTACAATCATTGAGCCTGAAACAACATTCTATGAGGCTCTGCATATAATTCAGGGCGAGCAGAACAAGCTGTTCCGCCACGCAAACTTCGACCCTATCGACTTCACAATGCGCCGTACAAAATACCGTGGTCTGACTCCGGGGTCAAGCTACGAAAGTCTCAGCCTTACATATCAGCCTATGACTATTCAGCGCGGCAAGTATGATATGCCTGACATCAACTACAAGACAATGTGGTACACAAACGGCGTTGCAGGTCAGCCTCTTTATCTGACAGTTATGCACCGTGCCGAGGACAATGGTCTGAATTTCAGCTTCGAGTACAGAAAAGATGCTGTTACCGAGTACGAAATGGAATACCTCTATTACTACCTTTGCCGTGTACTGTTCAGAGGTATCGAGGACAAGGACAGAACTGTTGGCGAAATCTTAGAAATGATTTGATTTAATTCGGAATTCGGAATGCGTAATTCGGAATTAAATCGGACGCAGGCGAAAAACGCCGTGGTTTGTCTGGAAAATAAAACGATTGAAATAAAGGAGAAATTATTATGTTTGAAAAGCTTAAAGAACTTATCTGCAACTATGTTGAGGTTGACGAGTCCGCAATCACAGAGGACGCAAGATTTATCGAAGACCTTGGCTTCAACTCCTATGACTTTATGAGTATGCTGGGCGAAATCGAGGAAACTCTCGACGTTCAGGTTGACGAGCAGGAGGTTATCAAGCTCAGCACTGTTGGCGACGCTGTTAAGTACATCGAGTCACTGAAAGCGTAAGGTGAAATTATGGATAAGACTAAAGTAAAAAGCTTACAGGATTTGGTGAGACTTGCCGCTGAGGAATACGGCGACCACATCTTCATCAAGGAAAAGGCTGGCAAGGAAATTGTTGAAAAGTCTTTCAATCAATTCTTCTCCGATACAAAGAAGGTTGCTTCATTCCTTCTTGAAGCAATGGGCGCTGAGAAAATACACGCGGCAACAATCGGCCCTACAAGCTACGCTTATCTCGTTGGCTACTTCGGAACAATCATGGGCGGAAACGTTACTGTTCCTCTTGACGCACAGCTTGCTTGTGATGACATCTGCGACCTTATGAACAGAGCAGACGTAAACGTGTTCTTCTATGACGCACGTTACGCACCGATGCTCCCTGCAATCAAAATCAACTGTCCAGGCATAAAGACTTATGTTGCACTCCAGCCACACGAAGGCGCTGAAAACGTGCTTGCTGAAATTCTTGAAAAGTATGATGAGGCACAGATTTACGATATTCCTTCTGAGTCTCTCGCTTCAATCGTGTACACATCAGGTACAACAGGCAAGGCTAAGGGCGTAATGCTTACCCACGGCAACCTCATCGACAACGCTATGTGTCAGGATAACGAAAGCTCCCCTGAGGACACACTCCTGAGTGTGCTCCCTATCCACCACGTTTTCTGCTTCGCTTGTGATATTCTCCTTTCTCTCCGTTACGGTGCAACTATCTGCGTAAACGACGCTATGATGAGAATTGCTCAGAACCTCAAGCTTTTCCAGCCTACAATCATTCTCCTTGTTCCGATGATTGCGGAAACAATCCTCAAGCAGATTAACGCTGCTGCAAAGGCTAAGGGACTCCCTGCAAAAGCTGTTGCGCAGGCTTTCTTCGGCGGAAGATTAAAGGGTATCTACAGCGGCGGTGCGTACCTTGCTCCTGAGATTATCAAGGCTTACGGCGAATTCGGTATTCCTATGGCACAAGGCTATGGTATGACCGAGTGCTCACCAAGAATCGCAACTGCTGACTTCAATAACGTAAGTATGCTGGGTGACGTTGGTACAATCGTAAACGGCTGTGAGGTAAAGATTGTGGACGGCGAAATCGTTGTTAAAAGTCCTTCCGTAATGCAGGGCTACTACAAGTTCCCTGAAGCTACAGCAGAAGCTCTCGACGCTGACGGCTGGCTCCACACAGGCGACCTTGGCTACGCTGAAGATGGACGCCTTTACATCACAGGCAGAAAGAAAAACCTTATCATTCTCAGCAACGGCGAGAACGTTTCCCCTGAGGAGCTTGAAAACAAGTTTGCTCTTATCGACCTTGCCGCTGAGGTGCTTGTTTACGCAGAGGAAGGCTACATTACAGCTGAAATCTTCCCTAACCTTGATATGTGCCCCGATATTGACGAGGCAGCTGCAAAGCTGAACGAAATCATAAAGGAAATCAACACTACTCTGCCGTCTTCAAAGACAATCCGCAGACTCCGTGTCCGTGATAAGGAGTTCGACAAGACGACTTCAAAGAAAATCAAGCGTAATCAGTCCTATCAGGGCGAAATAAAGTAAAAATGTTCAAATTAACCGCTGTATTTGTTGCAATTAGCACATTGACATACAGCGGTTGTTTGTTTTATAATATAGTTAAGATGCGGTAAAGATGTGTTTCGGAAGGAGGTTTTATTATGACAATCGGTTCAATCGGCGTAGGAATTTCAGGTGCAAATACAGGCTTTGCAGGTAAATCCTTTAACTATGCGGCATCCGCATACGGCAAGAACAAGGCTGAAAAGGCTGACGAAAAATACGGAAAGTACAGCGGTAGTCCCGAACACGCTCATGATAAGATTTCCGAGGATAACGATAAAAAGCGCCGTTTTGACTCATTTGAGTGCAAGACCTGCGAAAACAGACGCTATCAGGACGGCTCGGACGATATGGGTGTTTCTTTCCAGACCCCTACAAAGGTTGACCCTAAGGCTGCTGCGGCAAAGGTGAAGAGCCACGAAATGGAGCACGTCGGCAGAAATCAGGCAAAGGCTGAGCGCGAGGGCAAGGAAATTGTTTCTCAGAGCGTAACTCTCAGTACAGCAATCTGTCCCGAATGCGGAAGGGTTTACGTTTCGGGCGGTTTGACACGTACTGTAACAAGAGGAGCAGCTGACAGCCGTTTTAACGTTGGTATGACCGACCCTGCACAGGGCAAGGGCGGAATGTTCGATATGACAGCATAATTTTAAGCACCATACAAAAGTATGGTGCTTTTTTATTTACATTTTCAGATTGTTGTGCTATAATTGAGATAATGACTTTCTTGGAAAGGAATGTTTCTATGAAAATAAGATTTTACAACGCTTCTGTGCTGACCGAAGCAGGGAAGGATATTTTTAACGGTGAAGTGCACACTGACGGCGACAAAATCACTTACGTCGGTGCTGACCAAAAGGACGGGCAGTTTGACCGTGAGATAAACCTTAATGGCAATCTGATTATGCCGTCATTCAAGAATGCGCACACACATTCTGCGATGACTTTTCTCCGTTCATACGCCGATGACCTGCCACTTAATGACTGGCTTTTCAAGCAGGTTTTCCCTATGGAAGACAAGCTTACTCCCGATGATGTTTACGAGCTGACAAAGCTTGCGGCTCTCGAATATTTCTCAGGCGGTACAACGGCGGCTTTCGATATGTATTTCTTCCCCGACTCCATTGCTCAGGCTGCAATTGATACGGGGCTGCGCCTTGTACTCTGCGGTGCAGTTTCGGGCGGTGACAATCAGTCTGACTATGACTCTGCGTTGTCACGTCTTGAGGATTATGTTGTACGCTTCAACAGCCTTAATCCGCTGGTTTCCTTTAAGATGGGATTTCACGCCGAGTATACAACTCACATTTCTATACTCAAAGGAATTGCTGAACTTGCTAAAAAGCACAAGCAACCACTTTACACACACAACAGCGAAACCGCTAATGAGGTGCAGGGCTGCATAGAAAGACACGGTATGACTCCTACTGCACTTATGGAGAGCCTCGGTATGTTTGAGTACGGCGGCGGCGGTTTCCACTGCGTACACATGACCGACGAGGATTTGGATATTTTCAAGAAGCGTGGACTTTACGTTGTAACAAATCCTTGCTCCAACTGCAAGCTTGCAAGCGGAATTGCTCCTCTTGCAAAGATGAACGAAATGGGCATCAACCTTGCGATTGGTACGGACGGACCTGCCAGCAACAACGCTCTTGATATGTTCCGTGAGATGTATCTTGCTTCCGTGCTCCAAAAGGTGCGTGAGAATGACGCTTCCGCAATGCCTGCGGGTGCTGTACTCCGTGCGGCAACAAGCGGCGGTGCACTTGCTATGGGGCTTACCGACTGCGTGACACTTTCTGAGGGCAGCAAGGCTGATATGGTTGTAATTGATATGAACAGACCGAATATGCAGCCTGTTAACAACGTGCAGAAAAATCTTGTTTTTGCAGGCACACGCGACAACGTGAAGATGACCGTTGCAAACGGCGTGATTGTTTACGAGGACGGCAAGTTCCCGACCCTTGATGCTGAAAAGATTTACGCTAAGGCTAATGAGATTATGGCAGCAAAAAAGAATTCGTAATTCGGAATGCGGAATTCGGAATTAAAATGAACGCAACCATTTGCTTATGGTATAAAAAATAGTTTACTATACTGAATTATAAATATAACAGGAATGGCACAGTTGTGTGTCTTCCTGCGAAATAAAGGAGAAATGATTATGAGTATTCTGGTTTTAGGCGGAGCAGGCTACATCGGCTCCCACACTGCACTTGAACTTGTAAAGGCTGGTCACGACGTTGTTATTGCTGACAGCCTTGTAACAGGCTATAGAAGTGCTGTTCCCGAAAAGGCACGCTTCTATCAGGGCGACCTCCGTGATTTTGACTTCCTCGACAAGCTTTTTCAGCAGGAGAAAATCGACGCTGTAATTCACTTTGCGGCTTACTCCCTAGTTGGTGAAAGCGTTACAAATCCGCTGAAATATTATGACAACAACCTCTACGGCACTAAGGTGCTCCTTGAAGCAATGGTGAAGAACAACGTGGGCAAAATCGTGTTCTCCTCAACAGCCGCTACATACGGCGAGCCTGAGAATATTCCAATTCTTGAAAGCGACAGAACCTGTCCTACAAACCCATATGGCGAAACAAAGCTTGCTATGGAGAAAATGTTCAAGTGGACAGCAGAAGCACACGGTCTGAGATACGTTTCACTCCGTTACTTCAATGCTTGCGGTGCTGACGAAAGCGGCACAATAGGGGAGGCGCACAACCCCGAAAGTCACCTTATTCCGCTCATTCTGCAAGTACCCAACGGCAAGCGTGAAACAATTTCCATTTACGGCACTGATTACGATACACCGGACGGAACTTGTATCCGTGACTATATCCACGTTACTGACCTTGCACAGGCTCATATTCTTGCTGTGCAGTACCTCAACAACGGCGGTGAGAGCGATATTTTCAACCTTGGCAATGGCGTAGGCTACTCTGTTCGTGAGGTAATCGAAACTGCGAGAAAGGTTACAGGGCACCCAATTCCTGCAACAGAAACTCCAAGACGTGCAGGCGACCCTGCAAGACTTGTTGCGTCCAGCGAAAAAGCAAAGAAAATTCTCGGCTGGAAGCCTGTTCACGACAGCCTTGAAGAAATTATTGCAAGCGCTTGGAACTGGCACAAGAATCATCCTGACGGATACGCTGAAAAGTAAAAAGAAAACTCCGCTTCGTTCTTGAAGCGGAGTTTTTTCATAATACACTCTTCAATTCTTTGACATTGCCGCCGTACTTGCCGTACAACTTACAATACTTTTCAGCATTTTCGCTGTCGCCGAGCCTGCTGTAGCATACCGCCGCAAGACTCATTGACTGCTTTATCTTCGGTTCGGTTTCAAAAGATTTGAGGGCATGCTCCAAAGCAAGCTCATAATCAGCCTTCTGCAAATACAGATTGCCGAGGTTGCAATGGGCATAAGGGTTTGAGGGATTGTGGCGAACTGCCTCACAATAACAGCGCAGGGCCTCATCGGTTTTGCCTATATGCGTGTAGATGAGCCCCAGATTTGACCAGGCGTGGGAATTGGTGTAGTCCCTCGTCAGCAGCTCCTCATAATCGGAAATCGCACCCGCTTTGTTGCCGCTTTCGTCCTTGCATAATGCACGGAAATACAGCACTGCCGAGTAATCGTCGCTTTCGGCACACTTTTCCTCCAGCTTATCAAGTACCTTGATTGCCTTGTCAAACTTGTTTTCGTTGTACAGTGTAATCACCGACATAAGCTTCATATAGCTGACCCTGTCGTGGCTGAATGCTGTTTTTATTATGTAGCCGTAGGTATCCTCGAAAACCTTGTAATCGAAGGGAGAACGCTTTCTTTTGACTCCAAGCACCGACAGAAGAAATACAGCAAACAGCGTTGCCGCCTTTGCAAGCATTTTATAGTCGGTTTCCTCCGCAATGAAAAGCTGATAAACGATTATTGCTGCCATACCAACAATGATAAGGATATTCAGTGCAAAAAGAAATTTACGCTTCACAATTTCACCTCTTATGCTGTTCTGAGTACAGCGTATGTATATACAGCAGGAAGTGCAAATATAAGTATATCACCAAAATAGTTTCTTCCAGCCGAACCGCCGAAAATTGCAAACAGCATAGAAACACCGCATATTGCTGTCATAGCGATACCGTAGCCAAATGCTTTTTTCTTTGCATTCAGACCGTGGCTGAAACCATAGTAAGCCATTGCACCGAAGCCGCCGCAGAGTATTACTATGCTCAACACATTACCGATAAATCCCATAAATGTGCCGCCCGCAATCATACTGAACATTGCAAGGTCAACAATAAAACGGCTGCTGTCGAAAAGACCTCTGATACCAAAAACAAGTGCTGCGAGCGCAATTACGCCGCTGAGACCGGAACAAAATGATAACGCTTTTTTCATAATCAACATTCCTTTCAAAACTATAGATTGGTATAAAAATAAAAACGCCGAGACTATTGCCTCGACGAATCTCACACTTATAAGAGCTCACGCTCAAAATAAAAATGGAGCGGATTACGGGGCTCGAACCCGCTACCTCCACCTTGGCAAGGTGGCGCTCTACCAGATGAGCTAAATCCGCATAAATGGAGCGACATTGAAAAGTGCCGCATTACTGTACTTTGAATAAAACAAAGATGTTTTGGTGCCTCCGGACGGAATCGAACCATCGACACGGGGATTTTCAGTCCCCTGCTCTACCGACTGAGCTACAGAGGCATCTTCGCGGTACAGCTACCATATACAATTCCTAAAGGAATTTTGGCGACCTGGATGGGACT
>JAZSHA010000238.1:0-4501 GCA_045533025.1 Oscillospiraceae bacterium | reverse complement strand
AAAAGGGGAATTAATGTAAAAAAACAGCGAAGACTCAGTTCGTTATCAGAACTTGAGGAGATTGATAAAACAAGCGATCTCATAATTTATGCGGGTTACATAGCTGCGCATTCCCCAAAAGGCGCACTGGCCTTCTTTAATGAAGAATGTGAAACCTTTTATTTTGCATTTTCAAAAGGAAATAATAAATCCATAGGTGTTTCAATGGGTTATCCGTATATACATCACGATTATATGGGCAATGCAGATACCTTTGTTAATCTACATGGGCAAAGTCCTGAACTTATAGAAGCTTTTGTTGAAGCTCTTTTTGGTGAAATTCCTATGGTTGGTGAATCCCCTGTGCCATTGAATGTGGCTCATAATAACTGGTAAAATAATTAATTTTTATAAAAGAAAGGATTGGTAAAGAATGAAAAAAGCAATCGCATTATTATTGACAGCAATTCTTGTTTTGGGAGTTGCAGGTTGCGGAGAGAAGAAACAAACTTCCGGCGAAGTGCCGACTCTTACCTGGTATGTGCAGGGAGATGCACAGCATGACATCGCGTCTGTAATGGCGGAGGTAAACAAAATTTCAGAAAAGAAAATTGGTGCAAAGTTAGACCTTCAGTTTATTGATGAAGCATCATACTCAGAAAAAATGAAAATGATGATGGCTGCAGGTACAGAATTTGACATTTGCTTTACAGGTTATGTTAATCCGTATTCAACAGCTGCAGGCAGAGGTGGACTTCTGGCGCTTGATGATTATTTAAAGGATATGCCGGAACTTTGGAATTCTATTCCTGAACACACATGGGGAACAACCAGAATTGATGGCACAATTTACGCAGTGCCCAATTTGCAAATTATTGGCGAGCAGTGGAATTTCTACACATTTAAAGACTTGGCTGATAAATATGGGCTTACGGAAAAGATTGAACATCTTGAACCTATCGATTTGGAAATAATGGAAGATTATCTGCAGAAGATAAAAGATAATGAGCCATCCTATTACCCTGTACGTTTCTCACAGGGATTGACTACTTTCAGTACCATTGATTCCAAAGAAAAATATGATGTTAACGGATATGCCGATGGCCTTGTCTTTGGACTTATTTATGCTTACTTTAATGAAAACGGAGAGCTTGATAAAATTACATCCTCCACAGAAACTGAAGGATATAAGTGGCAGATTAAAAAAGCTCGTGAATGGTATGAAAAAGGTTTTATCAGGGAAGACATTTTAAGTGCTACTGATGATGTTGCAGAACATGCAGCAGGCAAATATGCATCATGGGTAGAAAAGTATAAGCCGGGAATAATTCAGGAACTTGAGCAGAAGTACAACAGAGAAGTAGTTTGCTTCCAGGTTACTCCCACAATATACCGTTCTACAGCACCCGATGCAATGACTGCTATTAGCAGAACTTCCAAGCATCCGGAACTTGCGCTTAAGATGGTTGAGCTTGTTAATACTGATAAAGATGTTTATAACCTTATATGTTTTGGTATTAAAGATAAGCACTATACCCTTGACGAAAATGGCAGAGTTATTTATAACGATGAGGGTGGATATATCCCTAAAGCATGCTGGAAGTTCGGAAATCAGTTTAACGCACTTCTGCTTCCCGGTCAGCCTGATGATGTTTGGGAACAGACAAGAAAAATTAACGAAAATGCAACACCTTCACCGCTTATAGGATTTATATTCGATACAAAACCTGTGGTTAATGATATTTCTGCAGTTCGTTCCGTGAAGTCTGAATATGCTGCAATTGAAAAAGGCGTGATAAAGGACTATGATGCCTATCTTGCAGAATATTCAAAGAAACTTGAAGAGGCAGGCTTAGACAGAATTATCGATGAATTGAATAAGCAGTATAAGGAATGGAAGGAAAAACAGTAATATTATTCCCCTTATTGAAGAAGGAGATGCCTATGAAAAAAATATTATCTATTATTGTTGCTACTGTGCTTCTATTTGGAACACTTACTGTGTTTGCGGAGGAGCCGCTCGAAAAAATGTACATTTTCGTGCAAGCAGGAGCAACAAATGGTGATGGTTCAAAGGAGAAGCCACTTGCGACCTTTGAAGAAGCGCGCGACAAAATTCGTCAGATTAAAGCCGAGGGAAAGTATCCCGAAGGTGGTATAGTAGTATACTTCCGAGAGGGAACCTATCAGGTAAGTAAGGGAATTAAACTTAAAGGTACACAAGATTCAGGAACAGAAAAAGGACCGATTGTTTATCGCTCTTATATGGAGGAACAGGTTAACTTTGTAGGCGGTGCAAAAATCGATGTAAGTAAATTCACTCAGGTAACGGATGCGGCGGTACTTAAAAGGCTTAATAAAGATGCTGCAGCTAATATTCTTGTAGCAAATCTTTATGACTTGGGAATAACCGATTTGGGTGAAATGAATTATTTTGGTATGGCTGTTTCATATATGACCGATGAATTGACCGGTCTCAAGAAAAATGGCATAGATATTCCGACAGAACACCCGATGGAGGTATTTTTCGGTGATGAACCCGGGAAAATAGCACGTTATCCAAATGATGACTTTGCCCTCACTGGTGAGATTGTACAAATAGGCGATGTTCTATATATGTGGTCTTCAACACGAAAGAATTACAATGACTTTATTACTTATGAACAGCGTACATATCCGCCGAAGCCCTCTATATTTAAAGTAACTGATGATGTTAAATCACGAATGGCAAACTGGAAATATGAGGACGATATCTGGGTATATGGTTATTTTCAGCATAACTGGGCAGATGTATCACTCAAAGTGCGTGAGATAGATGCTGCAAGCGGTTCGATTACAACGGAACTTCCGTCCCCAACAGAAATACAGCAGGGTAAACGTTATTATATATATAATATTCTTGCGGAGCTTGATGTGCCCGGAGAATATTATGTAGACAGAAAAACCGGTGACTTTTATATTTATCCTACAGATATAAATGGTTCGGTTATGCTTTCATCGCTGAGAGAACCCTTTATTTCAATCGAAGATGCAGACTATATCGATTTTAAAGCACTTTCCTTTCAGGGAACATTAGGACATGGAATTTCTATGGTAGGCTGTTCTAATATCAATTGGGAGCTTTGTACTGTGAGCAAAACTGCTGATAAAGGCTTGTATGCCAATGACGTCTTTGATAGCAGTGTTCAAAGCTGCCGGTTTTATCAGCTTGGCACGGGTGGTATATATTTTTCAGCAGGTCAGAGTGTTCGTGCTGGTCGTATGACTGAATCTGTAAACAATCTGACCTCGGTAGGTGTTGTGGTTGAGAATAATGAAGTAAGCGATTTTTCAAGAATAACGGCAACCTATGCACCTGCAATAACTCCTGCCGGCGTAGGTTTTAAAATCAGGCACAACAAGATACACGGCGGAGACCATATGGCAGGATATTTTGGTTCAGCGGAAACATTATGGGAATACAACGAGCTTTTCGATGTTCTTAGAACAGCAGACGACTCAGGCGCGTTATATGGTGGTTTCGGTAAAGCATCACGAGGAGTTGTTGTAAGAAATAACTATTTCCACGATATCAAATCTTCCAGTAATGTAGGTGTTTCATTTGCAGTTCTCTATCCCGACGATACAAAGGATGATATAACTGCAGAGCAGAATATTTTTGAAAATATTGATGGGCAGATATTTTATTCAAACGGTGGTAGATTACATACAATCAGAAACAATATAGTTATAAATGCCAATTCTTTTGTCAAATTTAATCATTATGTGGATGATGACAGAGGTAAATATTCCATAGAACAATATGACTTCCTTAAATATGTCAATAATCCGGCATATGCAAAATTCCGCCACTTCAATGATATGACAGCGGATTATGATAAATATCTTCATGCAAAATACATCACCGTTAATAATAACGTTTTAATAGGTGTAGATGAGGAGAATTTATCAGACCCCCTGCCCGCGGAAAACTATATAGAGCCTTCGCTTATGTATCCCGAAGGTACTGATATAGGTTTTATGAATATGGCAGGCAGAAACTACATTTTGCGTAGCGACTCTGAAATTTATGAAAGCTATCCCGACTTTAAGGCTCCTGATTTTAAGAATATGGGTATGTATACCAGTATGCTGAAAATTCTTATGGGAGATAACACGCTGGCATTTTATAAAGATTCTCCTAAAGCCATTAATGGATTTACTCCCGAAGAAATAACGCAGGCTCATACAGGTGCACCTTTCGTGAAAGATGGTGTCACTTATCTTCCGTTGAGGTATGTTGCTGAGAATTTAGGTGCAAAAGTAGGTTGGGATGCGCAAACTGCACAAGTATCTTTGACAATGAGCGATGTAGAGACAGTTCTATCTCCTGGAGAATACTTAAGTGTTAATGGCACTACAATGTACCCTGCTGAAAAGCTTGCTGAGATACTTGGAACAACTTTAAAATCGTTTGATAATGGAATAATCCTCGTAGGCGATGAGATAAAAATAACAGACGAATCGGACCACGTTAAGCTTG
>JAZSHA010000236.1:0-4068 GCA_045533025.1 Oscillospiraceae bacterium | reverse complement strand
GGAAAATGGCCGTGCTTCGCAACGTGGGCGGCGTGATTGATATGAGCTTTGTCGAGGAAGTAAGTCCTGACGCTGTGCTTTACGTTTGGCAGGGCGGTATGGTCGGCGGGCTTGGTGCCGCTGACGTGCTTCTCGGCAACGTCAACCCTTGCGGAAAGCTTGCTGACACGATTGCGGAAAAGCTGGAGGATTACCCTGCTTACAAGTATTTCGGCGACCCTGTGAGAAACTTCTACTGCGAGGATATTTACGTCGGATACCGCTACTTCGAAACATTTGCCTCCGAAAATGTACTTTATCCTTTCGGCTTTGGTTTATCTTACACAGAATTTTTCATTAATCCTCTTTCTTTTTGTTACGATATTGAAGATGATTATATTCAAATAGCTGTATCCGTACATAACAAGGGAAAATTTCCTGGCAAGGAAGTCATTCAGTTTTACTGTACTGCTCCTCAGGGCAAACTTGGCAAGCCTGCAAAGGTTCTCTGCTATTATGATAAAACACCGCTTCTTTTGCCTGAACAACGATATCTGAATGATGAGATTTATATTCCTGTTTCACAGCTTGCATCTTACGATGACTCTGGTATAACCGGCTATAAGAACTGCTATGTTCTTGAAGCAGGAGAATATATTATCAGCGTGGGAAATAACATCAGAAATACGGAAGTATGTGCAAAATTCACCATTGATAGTACTCGTGTTGTAAGTAACTGTGAACAGGCACTTGCACCCTTACTCCCATTTGAAAGAATGATAAACCGTGACGGCAAGATTGCTATGGAAAGTGCACCTCTTGCTGAGTTTGATATGGAAAAGAAGCGTGCTGAAAATCTTCCTGCTGAAATGACCCAGACGGGCGACAATGGCATCAAGCTTTCTGATGTTAAGCACGGTAAGGCAACAATGGACGATTTTATCGCACAGCTTACTGATGAGGAACTGTCCTGCATAATCCGCGGCGAGGGTATGGGCAGCCCGAAGGTTACTCCTGGTACAGCCTCTGCTTTCGGTGCGGTTTCACAGAGTCTTGCGGATAAGGGGATTCCTTGCGGCTGTTGTTCAGACGGTCCGTCGGGTATGCGTCTTGACTGCGGAACAACCGCTTTCAGTATTCCTAACGGCACGCTTATTGCCTGCACCTTCAACAAGGAGCTTGTTACCGAGCTGTTTGAATTTATGGGCAACGAGGTTGCGGCAAACAACGTCGAGTGCCTTCTTGGCCCAGGTATGAACATTCACCGTTACGTTCTCAACGGACGTAATTTCGAATATTTCAGCGAAGACCCGTACCTTACAGGTACAATGGCGGCATCTGAACTTAAAGGCTTACACAAGTTCGGTGTAACGGGTACAATCAAACATTTCTGCGGCAACAATCAGGAAACTCACCGTCATGACATTGACTCGGTTGTTTCCGAGCGTGCGCTCCGTGAAATTTATCTCAAGGGCTTTGAAATTGCTGTAAGAGAGGGCAAGGCTTGCTCCGTAATGACTACTTACGGCTCAGTAAACGGCTTGTGGACAGCTGGCAATTATGACCTTGTAACAACAATCCTCCACAACGAATGGGGCTTCAAGGGCATTGTTATGACCGACTGGTGGGCTAACATTAACGAGCGTGGCAAGGACCCTGACAAGAGCAACTTTGCGGCTATGGTGCGTGCGCAGAATGACATTTATATGGTTTGCTCCGACGGCTCAGGAAATTCAGCAAACGACAATACCCTTGCTTCACTTGAAAACGGCACACTGACCCGTGGCGAGTTGCAGAGATGTGCAAAGAACATCTGCGAGTTCCTTATGGACACCCGTGCAATGGACAGAGTTGAGGGAGTTGCTGACGAGTTCGAGATTATCAACCGCCCAGGCGATGATGATGATTTTGACGCGGCAAATGTTGTGTTCCATAAGCTTGACGGAACAGTTACAATTCCGCTTGAGGACATCTGCACCGACAAGAAGACTTCCTATGTATTTGCACTTGACATTGTACGCTGCGGTAAGTTCCGTGCAACTATAACGGCTAAATCCGATATGAGTGAGCTTGCACAGATGCCTGTGACATTGTTCACTATGGGTACTCCTTGCGGCAACTATACCTGGAACGGCACAAACGGCGAATGGGTTTCCATTTCCCGTGATGACATAAATTTGTTCTCACGCTTTACTGCTTGCAGACTTTATTTTGCACAGAGCGGTCTGAAGCTTCGTGATATTACTTTTGAAATTATTCAGGAATATTAAAAGGATAACCCGAGAAATTTAAGCTTCTCGGGTTGTATTTTTTAAACAAAAACCGCTTCCGAAAACTCAGAAGCGGTTTTAATCTTATTAAACTATAAGTGACTTACCTGTCATTTCTGTTGGCTGTGGCACGCCGAGAATCTGGAGCATTGTTGGTGCGATATCTGCGAGTACGCCGCCTTCACGGAGCTTGCAGTCGCCATAGCCTACAACAATCAGTGGAACAGGGTTTGTTGTATGAGCTGTGAATGGTGAGCCATCAGCTTCCATAAGCTTATCAGCGTTACCGTGGTCGGCTGTGATGATTGCTGCGCCGCCTTTTGCGAGAATAGCGTTTACCATTCTGCCTACGCACTCGTCAACTGCTTCAACTGCTGCTGTTGCGGCTTCAATGATACCTGTATGACCAACCATATCGCAGTTAGCGTAGTTGAGGATGATTACATCCTACTTATCGGAATCAATAGCCTTTTCAACTGCGTCTGTAACTTCGTAAGCGCTCATTTCAGGCTTCATATCAAATGTAGCAACTTTTGGAGAATCGATGAGAATTCTGTCCTCGCCCTCGAAAGTTGTTTCCTCGCCGCCGTTGAAGAAGAATGTTACGTGAGCATACTTCTGTGTTTCAGCGATACGGAGCTGAGTCATGCCCTGCTTGCTGATATACTCGCCGAGTGTCATTGTAAGAGCCTCAGGTGGGAATGCAACGGAAACGTTTGGCATTTCAGCGTCGTACTGAGCCATACATACGAAATTGAGTGGGAAGAAGCCGTTCTTTCTTTCAAAGCCTGTGAATGCTTCGTCAACGAAAGAGCGTGTAATCTGTCTTGCACGGTCAGGACGGAAGTTGAAGAAGATTACGCTGTCGTCAGCAGCAATCTTGCCGTTTGTATCAACAATTGTAGGAAGCATAAATTCGTCTGTTACGCCGTTTGCGTAAGAGTTCTTGATAGCTTTAACAGGGTCAGTTTCCTTAACGCCTTCGCCGTAAACAAGTGCAGCATAAGCCTTTTCAACACGGTCGCAAGCGTTGTCACGATCCATAGCGTAGAAACGTCCAGCGATTGTTGCAACAGAGCCTACACCGATTTTGCTGATTTCAGCAACAAGTTCTTCCATATATTCAGAAGCGGAAGAAGGAGGAACGTCACGTCCGTCGAGGAAAGCGTGAACGTAAACCTTGTCAAGACCGTTCTTCTTAGCCATTTCGAGGAGACCGTAGAGGTGTTCCATGTGGCTGTGTACGCCGCCTGGGGAAAGAAGACCCATAAGGTGAAGTGCGGTTCCCTTAGCCTTGCAGTTTTCGATAGCGGAAACAAGTGCAGGATTTGTGAAGAAGTCGCCGTCCTTGATGGACTTGGAAATCTTAACGAGCATCTGATAAACAATTCTGCCTGCGCCGATGTTGGTGTGACCAACCTCGGAGTTACCCATCTGACCGACAGGAAGACCAACGTCAAGACCTGAAGCGCCGATGATTGTGTTAGGGCATTCAGCAAAATACTTGTCAAGGTTAGGCTTCTTTGCAGCAGCAATAGCGTTGCCGTAAGCATCGTTGTTGATGCCGTAGCCGTCCATAATAATTAAAGCAAGAGGTTTTTTGCTCATTGGAATTATTCCTTTCAAATTAAATATTCACAGATTTGGGCAGGAGCCAGAACCCCATGTAGTAACGGGTTTCGTTCTCATAGGGGTTGTAGTCCTTCCAGACCTTATAGAAAAGCCCGTAGTAATCCTCGCTGCCGTTTTCGTACTCCATAACGGACACGCAGAAAATCGGCGGCTGATTATTTTTCTTTGCAAGTCGGATCGTAGCCAT
>JAZSHA010000064.1:0-10096 GCA_045533025.1 Oscillospiraceae bacterium | reverse complement strand
TAACAAGCTTCAAACTTGAACGAGCAAGTATGCATATTGTTGCAAGAGGTGATAATGCGCTTGCTATAGGCGGTTACAGCAAAGATACTGAAATATCGCTGATTAATTCTGATTCGTCTGTAAATCTTGTAACTAAATCTGATTATCTGAGCTTTGTTGATAAGGATAAGACTGTGATTGAGGGCGGAAGATTAAAAGTTGTTATTAATGATAAGGAAATAACAAGCGAAGAATAAAAGGAAATTTTCTGCTGTAAGTGGAAATTTACAATTGAGTGATTATTAAGAAAAGCGAAAATGCAGTCCGATAGGGAAAGTATTTTCGCTTTTATATTTGTGATGCAGTTTAATACGCTTTCATTTTTTTACGGTATTCAGCAGGTGTAATTCCTTCATATCGTTTGAATACAGTGCTGAAGTAGCTTGCATCGGTAAAACCCGATTGCAAACATATTTCACGGACAGAAAGTCCCGTTTTGACAAGCATAAGCTTTGCTTCCTGAAGCCTGCGGCGTGTTATGTATTCATTGGGACGGATATTCATTGTCTGATTAAAAATTCTGCATAGATACTGCTGTGAAACTCCCGCTATTTCAGCAAGAACAGTAATCGGAAAATCCTTTCTGAAATTCTCCTCAATATAATTCAAGGCAGGCATAAGTATGTCGCTTTTGTCAGCCTTATTCTTTGCAGTGCTGTCTGATGCAAGACTGTGAAACTCCAGTATATATTGATAAATCAGCCCTGCACAGGTGTAGTTTCCGTAAACCTTATCTGTTTTCAGTGCAACAAACATTTTGTCATATAGCTTCTGTGCAGCATTGAAGTTGTCGGATTTTACAACCATGGGTTTTACCATACCAAATTCTTCAAATATCTGTTTGCAGGCATAACCATCAAAAACTACCCATCGCATATCCCACTTCATATCATCAGGCATATATTCGTGCGGATAGAAAGCAGGAAGAAAAATAAAACTGTTTTTGTTAATCTCAACAGTAACATTATCATATCGGAGTACACCGTTTCCGTCTGCACAGAACAAAATCTGATGCCAGCAGTAACCTTCGGGACGGTTAACCGTTCCCTGATATTCTGTTCCACCAATTCCCGTTAGGTATACAGGGAGATTTTTTACCTGTTCAATAAAAGGATACGCATTCTGATTTATTTTTACTGCCATAACTGCAACACCTCACTATAAGTATATTGCTTATACAATAAATTGTCAATCATAATTTAGTTTTTTTCGCTTTACAACATTAAGATAGATTTGGTAAAATCTATATTTCACATAAGTAATTTAGTTTTTTGAAACTGTATTTTCATAATTTGAGATTGACGTGGTCAACGTCAGATGATATTATATTTATAATAAAACCGAAAGGAAGATTTTTATGAATAAACCTCTTGCACATACACCTCCTATGGGTTGGAACTCATGGAATACCTTCAGCTGGAATATCAACGCAGACCTCATTAAAACAAGCGCAGACTATATGGTTTCTACGGGGCTTAAAGACGCAGGATACGAATACATAGTAATTGATGACTGCTGGAGCGAAAAACAGCGTGTAAACGGCAGACTTGTTCCTGACAAGGATAAGTTTCCTGACGGCATCAAACCTGTTGCGGATTATGTTCATTCTAAGGGTCTGAAATTCGGTATGTATTCCTGTGCGGGAACTCATACCTGTGCAGGTTATCCGGGAAGCTTTGAGCATGAGTTTGATGATGCCGAAACCTTTGCTGAATGGGGTGTAGACTATCTTAAATACGACTATTGCTACAAGCCTTCTGCCGCTGATGGAGCAAACCTCTATAAAAGAATGGGTATGGCTTTGCGCAACTGCGGACGTGATATTGTATTTTCAGCCTGTAACTGGGGCGGGGACGGCGTGCACGAATGGATAAGAGAAAGCGGCGCACAGCTTTTCCGTTCAACTGGCGATATTCAGGATAACTGGGAGTCTGTAAAGCGTCTTGCACTTTCACAGATTGGCAAGGAATGCTACGGCGGTGTTTACTGCCACAATGATATGGATATGCTTGTTGTAGGTATGCACGGCAACAGCGACAATGAGTGGATTGCCGATGTTGTGGGAGGCTGTTCCGACACGGAATACAAAACGCATTTTGCGCTTTGGGCAATTATGAACTCACCGCTTATGATTGGCTGTGACATAAGAAAAATGTCCGACACTACAAAAGAAATCCTTATGAATAAGGACATTATTGCAATCAATCAGGACATTGAGTGCCGCGGCCCATACTGCATAAAGCAGTGGAACAATCCCGAAAATGTCTTTGCGCTTATCAAGCCGTTAAGCGGGGGCGATTATGCAATCGGTATGTTCAACTTTGGCGACAAGACAAGTGAAATGTCACTTCAGTTCTATGATATCGGTCTGCCTGCGGCTTCCGGCAGGGGACTTGAAATCTACGATTGCTATAAGCACGAAACAATCGGCACATATACAGAACGTCTTGCTGTTGAAATTCCGTCGCACGATTGTATGATGTTCCGTGCAAAGATTATAAAGGCGTAATGGCAAATTATAAAACCTGCCGTGAATGCGGTGCAGGACTCCTTGACGATGATATCGCAATTTACAGAAAGCTTGTGCACAGAGGTGCTGAGGAGTTTCTCTGTATAGATTGTTTGGGTAAACAGCTTGGCTGTACCCGTGAAAAAATTGAACGGCTTATACAATATTACCGTGAAAGCGGACAGTGTACGCTGTTCAGATAATGGAGTTGAGTAAAATGAAAATGTATAAATTAAAGAAAATGATTGCCTTTGCAGCAGCACTTTCAATTGGTGCAGCAGCTTTTTCGGGGTGCACTGAAAAAAGTGACAGCAGTACAGATAATTCGGAGACCGTTTCTGAACAGACAACAGCTGCACCAAAATATGAACCGCTGAAAATAATTTACGATGAAATCAAAACCGAATTCGGCACGGTTGACCTTTCGGATTATCCGCTTACAGCAAGCGAGGTTCCTGCCGATTATGAAGCGGTCTATGAAGCTGAAAACGGTGAAATGATTGGTTCAGCGGCAGCCTTTGCATTTGACGATGCTTCGGGAGGTTTAGCTGTAAGCGGCGTAAATCAAGGCAGCAAGGACAGCCTTGTTTTCGTTGTCAATGCTGAATACACAGGCTTCTACGATTTGAATTTCATCTGCAAATCACCAAATGATGACAAGCGTGAAAATTATGTTGCTCTGGACGGAGAAAAAATAGGAAGTATTATCTGCCGCAACAACGGTGTCTTCGGTGACAGCTATATGAAAAATGTTTACCTTACAGCAGGCGAACATAAAATTTCAATTAGCCCTTCCTGGGGATATGTGGACTATGACTGTCTGAGACTTACTGCCAATACTTCGATTACTGACGACACATATAATGTAACAGCACCCCTTTCCAATCCAAATGCTGATGAGCGTACACAGCGCCTCTACAAGTTCCTTTGTGACATTTACGGCAAGTATAGCCTTACGGGGCAGTATGCAGATGACGGACGTACATCAACTGAATTCAAGCGTATCTACAAGCAGACAGGCGGACATTTTGCCGTGCTTGGTATGGATATGATGAATTACAATTCAGGCTCCGTTGCTTACGGAAGCGACTCCAATACCGTTGAGTTTGCCTATGACTTCTACACAAACGGCGGCGGTATCGTAACACTTTGCTGGCATTGGCATTCTCCAGTTGAATATCAGGTTAATGACGAAAATAATCCTTGGTATAAATCCTTCTATAAGGAAGCTTCAAAGCTTGACCTTGATAAGATTATGAACGGCGAGGACGAGCGCGGCTACGAGCTTCTTATGCAGGATATCGACCTTATCTCGGAGCAGCTTGCAAGACTTCGTGATGCAGGTGTGCCTGTTCTCTGGAGACCTCTCCACGAAGCTTCGGGCGGCTGGTTCTGGTGGGGCAACTGCAAACCTGAAAGCTATATCAAGCTGTGGAATACAATGTATGATAAGATGACAAATGAGCACGGTCTTACCAACCTTATTTGGGTATGGAATGCTCAGGACCCTGAATGGTATCCGGGAGACGAAACCGTGGACATCATTTCTACCGATATTTATGCAGGTAACCTCGTTGACTCCAGCTTCAGCGGAAGCTTTGCACAACTTGCGGAAGTCCCAAGTGAAAACAAGCTTGTTGCCCTTTCGGAAAACGGCTGTGTAATGGACCCTGACAAGGTTATGGAAACCAACAGCCGCTGGCTTTACTGGGGAACCTGGAGTGACCCGTTCACCCTGAAGCAGGGTCTGCTCAATGACGAATACACCTCAATGGAAACCCTTGATAAGGCTTATCAGAGTGACAGAACTCTTACCCTTGAAGAGCTTCCCGACTTGAAGAACTATCCTCTTGAATAAATGTTACTGAACCGTACAGCATCTCTATTTGCTGTACGGTTTATATTTTGTTATATATTTTATTCTTGTTTTTGCAGCTTCTTATGCAATTAATTAATAATAAACAACTATTTGACAAAAACAATAACATTATAACATTACTCCGAATAAAAATGTGTTAAAGTATAATCACAATAAACGGAAACATTTTCAAGAAGGAGTGTTTATATGAAAAATTTTAAAAGATTAACCGCTATGATTTCAGCCCTCGCAATGCTCGGTACATTTACAGCGTGCAGCTCTGATGAAGGAATTGCAAGTGAAGCTGAGGTAACAACCGCAACAACAGCACCTAAGCAGCTCAGCGAAGAAGAGCAGGCTGCTGTTCAGGAGGTTGAAATCACCGACGAAAAGCTTGAAAACGGTACTGTAAAGTGGCTTGCTACATATGACATCAACCCTGACAAGGGTAAGCCTAAGCTTTTTGCGCTGGAGCTTTTTGAAACAAAGTACGGCGGAAAGATTGAATACATTCCTACAACTTGGGAAAACCGTTACAATGACCTTTCTACAATGGTTCTGGGCGGCTCTGCACCTGACCTTTTCCCTGCACAGGAATTCGATACATTCCCAAGCAAGGTTGTAGACGGAATGTTCCAGCCATTTGACGATTACCTTGATTTCAATGACGAGTCACTCTGGACTGAGGGTGCGTTGAAGCTTGCAAATGCTCATGTCATGGGCGGCAAGCACTATGTTGCTCCTGTAAATACAGATTCCAAGTGTCTTATGATTTACAATAAGAAGACAATGGAAGAAAACGGTCTTATAGACCCAGCTGAGCTTCTTGCTTAGGGTATCTTGACATGGGATACCTTCCGTGAAATGTGTCTTGAATACTGTGACCGTGAAGCTGACCAGTTTGCTTATGACAGCTGGTATTTTGAAACACAGTTTGTACTTACAACAGGTGTTGCACCGATTGCTATGGAAAACGGACTTGTAAAGAGCAATATTGACAGCGCTGAGCTTGAGCGTGCAGAAAACTTTATGTATGAGCTCAAGAGAGACGACCTGCCTCTTCCTAAGGCTGAATTCAACTGGACAGAACAGCCACAGCGTATTGCAGAAGGCAAGACACTTTTCTGGCCTTGCGCAACATGGGCACTTTGGGAAGCTGACCTTTCCAAGTTCGGTGAACAGGGCGAGATTATGTTTGTTCCAATGCCAAGAGACCCTAATGCTGATGAGTATTATCTCCCTGCAAATATGGACGCTTACGCACTTTGTAAGGGCGCAGAAAACCCTGAGGGTGCAGCTGCATTCATCAAGTGTAAGCTTATCGCTGAAAAAGACGAAAGCGCACTTGCTATCACAGAAAAGCAGTATCGTGAGGACTATGGCTGGACTGACGAAATGTTTGAAATGTGGTATAAGGTTAGAGAGCTTACCGACGCTAACCCTGTTGTAAGCCTCCACATGGGACTTCCTTCCGAAGTAGCTGCAATCGTCGATGACTCCATCAAGCAGGCTTCCTTCAACGGCAAGGATTGGAACGTTACAAGAGAAGAAATCAGCGGTCTCACACAGACAACTGTTGATGAACTCAATCATCAGATTCAAGAAAATTTCTCATAATTAATAATCCTCATAATTTTCCTTCTTACATCCTCGTTTCATAGCGAAGCGGGGATGTTACTTTTGTGTTCAGAAATGAAAAAGCGGAATGAGATAATTTATTGTTTTCTCATTCCACTTTTGATTTTTTTATATTATAAGTATTTCAGCAGTTCATCACGAATTTCATCAAGTCTTGCATCGGAAAGTCCGAAGTCCATTTCCTTATAGCTCCACGCACATCTTGAAATGTTATACTTTTCAAAAACTGCATTGATACACTTGAACCATTTCAGTGTATCCTCAGGAGAAACCTTGTCTATAACTCCGTACTCTCCGCAATAAAGAGGTGTGCCGTTACGTTTTGCAGTTTCAATTGCAGAAGCAAAAAAACGTTCAAAATATTCTACTGTAACACCGCTTTCCCCGAAAGCAATTCGCTCATTCGGGTCAATCATATTTGTCCAGTACGCACCCTGATGAGTGAACTTCAGCGGGTCGTAGCTGTGAAAGTTGTAAACTACATTATCATCATAAGGCTTAGCAAGGTCTTTTACAGACTCAGCGCTGTTGTTCCAGTAGCTGCCTACAAGAATGAGAGTGTGCGGTGCAAAAACTCTTATTCTCTTTATGCAGATTTCAGCAATCGCATTCCACTTTTCACTGTATTCCTTGTCTGTAACCTCATTCAAAAGCTCAAATGCAATGCTGTCGGGACGGTTTCCGTAGCGAAGTGCGAATTTCTCCCAAAGCTTGTAGAAGCGCTCCTGCAATTCCACGCTGTCAAAAAAGCCGCTTTCGTTTTCTCCGTAATAATCGAAGGAAAAGCCTGCTGTTTTATGCAGGTCAAGGATAGCGTTCAGTCCGTATTTTGCGCACAACTCAAATGCACGGTCAATCCTTTCAAAGCCTTCGCTTTTATATGTACCGTCAGTATTTTCAAATATATTGTAGTCAACAGGTATTCTGACGTGGTCAACCTTCCAGTGACTTATTTTTTCAAAATCAGCTTCTGTAATAAAATTGTTAAGGCGTTCCTCACTGTAGTTGCACTGGGAAAACCAACCGCCAAGATTGACACCCTTATAAAAGCCTTTGCCCTTTAGCATAATTCATCTTTCCTTTCAGATTTTATGCTTAAAATATAGCATATTACAGATACAATTGATGTCATGAAATTGTCTGTTGTATCATATTTTTGTTATAAAAACAGCGTTAACTACTTGACATAAATGCCAAAAATATGATATTATCAGCTTGCGGAAAGTGTTATAATTATGTCATAACCAATTCGGAGGTCGGATTATGAAAATTGTAAAGATTATTTCAGCACTTCTTGCAACAGCAGTATTATTTGCAGGCTGCGAAAACGGAGCAGGTAACGCTGTTTCCGATAGCAGCTCGGAAAATATTGATGACGGTTCTGTTTATGCCGAATTTACAAACGGTATGCCTGAAAATTGGGAATGTGCTGACGGCTGGACAAACGGAAGTATGTTCAACGTAACTTGGCGTAAGGATAACGTAAAATTTAATGATGGTAGAATGCAGCTGATAATTGACAAGGATTTGCTTTCAACAGGAGATATTCCTTATGCAGGCGGTGAATTCCGAAGCAGGGATTTTTACGGTTACGGTCGCTATGAGGTGTCAATGAAAGCAATAAAGAATGACGGAGTTGTTTCATCATTCTTCACATACACAGGTCCTACCGATGGCAACCCTTGGGACGAAATTGATGTTGAAATTCTCGGCAAGGACACTACAAAGGTGCAGTTTAATTATTTTACCGACAGCAAGGGCAATCACGAATATATGCACGACCTTGGGTTTGACGCTTCGGAGGATTTTCACACTTATGCATTTGAGTGGCACGAGGACAAAATTGTCTGGTTTGTTGACGGAATTGAGGTGTATACTGCAGAGGAAAATATTCCTGTTACGAAAGGCAAAATTATGATGAACGCTTGGTGCGGAACAGGTGTAGACGGTTGGCTTAACGCCTTTGACGATACAAATATGCCGCTTACTGCTGAATATGAATGGATAAGATTTACACCATTTGAATAAATTGGGGGTTATGCTATGAACGTGAATAAAAAGCTGTCTCACATTGAATTTCTTAATCGTGAATACAATATCTCTCATCTTTCATACGAGCGTGAAATGGCTTTTTTCAATAGCATCAAGGAAGGCAACACGGAAGAGGCAAGAAAGCTGTTCAAACCGTTCAACAGTGAGGATATGGGACGCCTTAGCAATGACAGCCTGCGTAATCTGAAATATCACCTTATTATAACGGTTGCTTTTATCACACGTTACTGTATAGAGGGCGGTATGGAAATGGAGGCAGCGTACAACCTCAGTGATATATATATACGCAGTATTGATAAGTGCCGTACCGAAGAAGAAATCAATCTGCTTCATCGTGAGGTTATCGATGACTATGCACAGAGAATGAATATTATCCGTAAGCAAAACCGTTATCCTATGGCAGTCACAATATGTCTGGATTATATTTACGATAACCTGCACCAGAAGATAACGCTGGAGCAGCTTGCGGAAGCTGTGTCATTAAGCCCTGCATATCTTTCGAAGTTGTTTCACAAGGAAACAGGAATGACCGTTTCGGGATACATAACAAAAAAGCGAATTGAAGCAGCTGAGAATATGCTCAAATTCTCGGATTATTCTTGCCTTGAAATTTCCGAGTACCTTTGCTTCAGCTCTGAAAGTCATTTCATTCAGGTGTTCAGAAAGCATACGGGCTATACTCCGAAAATCTACCGTGAAAAATTCTTCAGAAGAAAAGTTTAAATGTATTATAAAGCCGCCGCAGTACAAAACTGTGGCGGTTTAGTCATTTGTAGTATTCAATAATTGTAATTACATTTTTAAAGTTTTCAGATATAAATTCAGATATTAAATTATATGTGCAATTTGTATGAGAATAAACGATTGCATATTTTAGATTTGTCATAATATACAAAAATTCGTTGACGGTGCCATTTTTTTAAAAAATCTATTGAAATTTCTGATACGAAGTGCTACTATAAAGTTGTACAGCTTTAAAGCTTTTATTCGCTAAAGTGTATATTTATATTTGTATCTTAGGGAATATTCCCTTTGGAAAGGAAAGATTATTATGAAAATCAAGAAAATTCTTGTTGCTGTTGCAGCTGCAGCAATGCTTGCTACCTGTACAGCTTGTTCCGCTGACAACGGCAAAATCAAAATCGGTATCTCCAAGATGATGACACACGACGCTATGGACAGAGCTGAAAATGGCTTTATCGATGCCCTCGATGCAAACGGCTACGATGATACAAAGGTTGAAATCGACGCTCAGAACGGACAGGGTGAAACCTCCAACCTCAACACAATCGCAACACAGTTTGTAGGCGATAACGTTGACCTTATCTTCGCAATCGCAACTCCTGCTGCACAGGCTGCTCAGGGTCAGACAACAGAAATTCCGATTATCGGTACAGCTATCACAGACTTTGCAGATGCAGGTCTTGTAAACTCCAACGATAACCCAGGTACCAACGTTTCAGGTACAACAGATATGAACCCTGTAAAGGAACAAATTGACCTTATGCTCAAGCTTGTTCCTGATACAAAGACAGTTGGTTTCCTTTACAACTCCTCCGAGGACAACTCCGTTCTTCAGGTTGGTATCGCTAAGGAGTACGTTGAAAGCCTCGGTCTCCAGTGGACAGAAAAGACAGTTTCCAATACAAACGAGGTTCAGCAGGCTACAACTTCTATTGTAACAGAATGTGACGCTATCTATATTCCTACAGACAACATCTTCGCTTCCTCGATGACAACAGTTTACGAGGTTGCAGTTGAAGCAAAAATGCCTGTTATCTGCGGCGAAAGCGGTATGGTAATGTCAGGCGGTCTTGCAACTCTCGGTCTTGATTACTATGACCTCGGTTATCAGGCTGGCCTTATGGCAATCAGAGTTCTTGAGGGTGAGGACATTTCCAAGATGCCAATCGAGGGTGCTTCCGAATTTGTTTATTGCATCAACGGTGACTTTGCTGAAGCAATCGGAATGACAATTCCTGAAGATTTGCAGCAGTACG
>JAZSHA010000150.1:0-4442 GCA_045533025.1 Oscillospiraceae bacterium | reverse complement strand
CCTGCTGCTGACGAAGCTCCAGCTGAAACTGAAGCTCCTGCTGCTGAACCAGCTCCAGAAGCTGACACAACAACAGCTCCTGTTGCTACAGGTAACGTTGCTGCTGCTTCCATCGCTGCTGTAATGGCTCTCGCTGGCGCTGCTGCACTCGTTGCAAAGAAGAGAAACTAAGTTTCACTTCTAAGAGAAACTAAGTTTTACTTCTAAAAGAAACTAAGCGTTTTGCTTAAAATCGTACTTAAAGAGGATATCTTCGGATATCCTCTTTTTTTACATTTGTATGAAATTTGACGAAAACGGTTTCAATTTTAATGTTCTATATTTTGCACAAAAAAGTTTTATAAGAATTATTAAAAAAAGATGTTGTGTTTATGTGTGCAAAATGTTATAATGATTGTGTAAATTTAAGACAGATAACTGTCAAAAGAATTGGAGGAATTTATAATGAATCTTAAGAAGATCGTAGCTGCTATCGCAGCAGCAGCAATGGCTGTAACTATGACAGCTGTAACAGCATTCGCAGCAACAGTTGAACTCGACGCTGATTACCCAGGTTCTTGGCAGGCTGGTAAGTGCATTCCTAAGGCTGACCTCGTTGCTATCGGCGGCGATGTTAAGGTAACACTTACAGTTGAAACAAAGAAGCCTCTCCTCGAAGACCAGTACCTCGTAGCTCCAATGGACTATGACAATAGCTGGACAAGAATTACAGCTAAGTGCACAAGTGATACAATGGTTGCGAAGGCTGATGAATTCGTAGTACTCAAGGAAGGCGAAACAACAGTTGAATTCGTAGTTCCTGCTGACGTTGTTAACTCCCTCGGTGATTCCGGTATCGGTTTCCAGGTTCAGAACGTTATCGTTAAGTCCGCTAACATCGAAGCTGGTTCTGCTCAGGGCGCTTACACAATTATCGAAGAAGCTAACGTTATCGACTACTGCAACGGCAGATTTGAACTCGCTGGCGCTGCTGAAGCTCCTGCTGAAACAACAGAAGCTCCTGCTGCTGACACAACAACAGAATCTGCTGCAACAGGCAACGCTCCTGTAGCTGCTATCGCTGTAGTAATGGCTCTCGCAGGCGCTGCTGCAGTTGCTTCCAAGAAGAACTAATTTAAATTAGTAATACCTAAAGAGAGGCTCGTTTGAGTCTCTCTTTTTTTCTGCATAAAAATATCGAAAACAGTTGAAAAATGTTGATTTGTTGTGATATAATAAGTAAAAAACCTGATGGGGGGAAGTTAGCAATGGAAAATTTATCAATCGAAGCTTACAACAAGAAAATCAAGAAGGTTCTTGTTACAAAGGAGCAAATTGACGAAGCTGTAAAAAAAGCAGGTGCATATATCGACAGCATTTATGATGGCAGACCTATTCTGCTGGTAAGCATTCTGAAGGGTGCATTCGTGTTTATGGCGGATTTGTGCCGCGCGGTAACTGTACCTTGTGAGGTTGGCTTTATGTGTGCAAAGAGCTACTATGAGGGCACAATTTCAACAGGTGTTGTAAAAATCACAATGGACCTGGACCAGGATATCAGCAAATACCACGTTGTAATTGTTGAGGATATCATTGATACTGGACGTACTCTCAATGACGTGTCAAAAATGCTCAAGGCAAGAAATCCACTTTCTTTCAGAGTTGTTACTCTGCTTGACAAGCCTGACAGACGTATCGTTGATTTCAAGGCTGATATGGCATTGTTTACTATCCCCGATTATTTTGTAATCGGCTACGGCCTCGACTGCGCTGAAAAGTACAGAAACCTTCCGTACATAGCTGAGTACAGCGCTGTTGAATAAGGAGGTCGGAGTTATGTTTGAAAAGGTTTTTAAGCTGAAAGAAAACAACACCAACGCAAAAACCGAGATTATGGCTGGTTTGACTACGTTTATGACGATGGCATATATTCTTGCGGTAAACCCAAGTATTCTCGGTGACGCAGGTATGAACTCGACAGCTGTTCTGCTTGCGACTTGTCTTGCTTCTTTCCTCGGTACAGCGCTTATGGCTTTGCTTGCAAACTATCCGTTTGCGCTTTCCGCAGGTATGGGTCTTAACGCGTATATGGCGTACACGGTTGTAGGTGCAATGGGCTATTCCTGGCAGGTTGCGCTGCTGGCTGTTTTTGTTGAGGGTATCATTTTTATAATCCTTTCCCTTACCAATGTCCGTGAAGCAATTTTCAACGCTATTCCTATGCAGCTGAAAAATGCTGTTTCGGTTGGTATCGGTCTGTTTATTGCTTTCATTGGCTTGCAGAATGCAGGGCTGACTATAAACAGCGACTCGACGCTTGTTACAATTACAAGCTTTACTGACAATTTCAGTACAGCAGGTATCAGCGCACTTCTTGCAGTAATCGGTACACTTGCTACTGCTATAATGTATATCAAGGGACTTAAAGGTGCAATTCTTTTCGGTATCCTCGGTACTTGGGTGCTTGGTATGCTTTGTCAGCTTGTAGGCATCTATGTTCCCGATGCAGCAGCAGGCTACTACTCCCTCTACCCTACTTTTGCAATGACAGATTTCTCAACATTGGGTGAGACATTTGGTCAGTGCTTCAAGGTTGATATGAACCGCGTGGGTATTTTCAACTTCATAGTTGTAATCTGTTCATTCCTTTTTGTTGACCTTTTCGATACGCTTGGCACACTTATCGGTGTAAGTGCAAAGGCTGATATGCTTGACAAGGACGGCAAGCTCCCAAGAATCAGACCCGCACTCCTTGCAGACGCAATCGCAACATCAGGCGGTGCAATCCTCGGTACATCAACCACAACAACTTTTGTTGAGTCTTCATCGGGTGTAGCGGCAGGCGGCAGAACAGGTCTTACATCAATGACAACAGCGCTCCTGTTCCTCATTTCAATGTTCTTTGCACCTGTTTTCACAGCAATCCCGTCTTTTGCAACAGCTCCTGCACTTATCATCGTAGGCTTCCTTATGTTCAGCGGTATCGTAAACCTGAAGCTTGATGGCAAGGACTACACAACAGCAATCCCTGCATATATCTGTATAATTGCAATGCCGCTTTTCTATAGTATTGCCGAGGGAATATCAATGGGTGTTATTTCTTATGTGGTAATCAACCTCATCTGCGGAAAGCGCAAGGAAATTTCTCCTGTAATGTATATTCTTGCAGTGCTGTTTGTACTGAAATATGTATTCCTTTAATTTGATTATGAGAGACAGACTTCGGTCTGTCTCTTATTGCATATGGGTAAATTATAATCCGTAAACGAACGCTTGCGCTCGTTTTTGTTACCAAACTTTAACTTGCATTTAATACGGTAATGTGGTATAGTATTATTGCAGGGTAATACATATACTATATTGACCCTACAGAAAAGGAGGCTTGTATGGTAATAGTATGGACTATCGTGCTCATTGCGGCTCTTATTGTTGAGGGTGCAACCTTTGCGCTTGTGGCAATATGGTTTGCGGCAGGTGCGTTGGGCGCTCTTATTGCGGCAGGTCTTGACGCTCCGCTTTTTGTGCAGCTTATTGTGTTTGTTGTGCTTGCGGCGGTTATGCTGATTTTTACACGTCCGCTGCTGAAAAAGCTGTTCCCCAACAAGTTTATCCCGACAAACTCTGAACTTGAAGTCGGAAAGACAGCTGTTGTAACAGAAACCATCGACAACGCAACAGGTAAGGGCAGAGTTAAACTCAGCGGTGTAAACTGGGCGGCTGTTTCCGAAAACGGTGAGGATATCCCCGAAGACGAAATTGTAGTGGTAAAGGAAATCCGTTCCGCAAAGGTCGTTGTTGCACGTGCTGAAAAAAGCTAAAAAGTAAATTTATTTGAGAAAGGGTTGTTTTTATGGAGTACATTCTTATCGGACTTTTAATTCTTGTGGTAATCATCTTTATTTCGGGTATCAAGTTCGTACCTCAGGCTACTGAGTACGTTATCGAAAGACTCGGAACATATTCACGTTCACTTACAGCAGGTCCGCACTACGTTGTTCCTTTTATCGACAAGGTTGCAAAGAAGGTTTCCATTAAGGAGCAGGTTGCTGACTTCAAGCCACAGCCTGTTATCACAAAGGATAACGTAACAATGCAGATCGACACTGTTGTATTCTACAGAATTACTGATACAAAGCTTTACACATACGGCGTTGAAAGACCTCTTTCCGCTATCGAAAACCTTACAGCAACAACTCTCCGTAACATCATCGGTGAGCTCGAACTTGACTCAACTCTTACTTCAAGAGATGTTATCAACGCTAAAATCACAGCTATTCTTGATGAAGCTACAGACCCTTGGGGTATCAAGGTTAACCGTGTTGAGCTGAAAAATATTATCCCCCCGAGAGAAATTCAGGACTCCATGGAAAAGCAGATGAAGGCTGAACGTGAGCGCCGTGAAAAAATTCTCCAGGCTGAGGGTGAAAAGAAGTCGCAGGTTCCCGTAGCAGAAGGTGAAAAAG
>JAZSHA010000036.1:0-2117 GCA_045533025.1 Oscillospiraceae bacterium | reverse complement strand
GATATTAGTGACTGGTGGTGGTATGCTTGTAACTATGTATGGGCAAACTTCCCTCCACTTTATTGGGCAGTAGCAGATATGTTAAATAGATTATAGATTAAATATACACCTTTGTACTATTAAGTGAGGTGAGACAATGGCAATTTAGAAAAGACCATATGAGCTTTCTGTTTGGGTAGAGAAGCTCAATGGAAGCAATTCTAAAATTGAAGAAAAGGGCGTCATTATTGGCGCCCACGACATGTCTTATCCAGGCAAGGCAACTAACATTGTGCTTAAGAGGGAAATTAAGGGTACTAATACCCTTACTTTCCAGTTGCCTGATAGATATTTCGATTCTTTAAAGGGAGAATTTGTTCGCAATGAATTTGCTGACTTAGTTGCTCCTGAGACTAAACTCAAACTTTTCTACAAAGATAGATGGTTTGAGTTCTTTGTTAAGAAAGTTGACGACAAAAAGCAATTCAAGAGTTACATGAAATCTTTTACTTGTACAGATGCTTTTATCGACGAACTTTCAAGAAATGGTTACGGTATTACTTATGATACTGAGCTTAATAATAATGTCGAAGAAATTGGTGTATTTACGGAAGAAACTCTTGAAGATAGTATTTGGCAGTATCATCCTGAAAATAACTGGGGTGATTTCACCGAGTACAAAGAAGAGAAACTTTATCGTATTCCAATTAGTTGCTTCGGCGGCAGCATTAACGGTTATAAATTAAACTTTGAACTTGAACAGGAACAGCGTGATGAAATCAAAGAAAAGACTGGAACAGATTTTGTGGAAAACGTTTTCACTGGAGATTCCCGTCCAGTCGAGCTAAGTGATGATTTGGCACGTGGTTTCTTCTGGGATGAGTACGTTGAGGATGGTACAACTCGCAATGCTCTTACAAAAGAGTATCACACCAATATTCCAAATGATGGATATATCTATGTTCCTTACTCATGTCTTGGTTTTTGCTACGGTACAGAAGAAGAGCCTGACTTTACTGAGGAACTTAAGTATGACAGGGCGGCGACCGAAACTGCAATCGCAGTAGATGGAAAGCTAATTCTTGCACCTCAGTCTGTTGACCCAAGAACTATCATTCAGTTCTATGCAATTCCTAAAACTGGTATGTTAGAACTTGATGACGGTGGAGTTATCATGAACAAAGATTATACTTTCTTTATGACTCTTGCTGATTGGAATAACGCAGTTCAAGGAAACAAGTGGTATATATTTGAAGACACGAGACTTGTTCAAGCTGAAGCTCTTGGCTCTGCGGATGTTCAAGCTCCTTCAATTAGTCACACTTTTAAATACAAAAGCGATAAAGAGAATAACATCGATTCTCTTGGAAATAAATATGTTACATATGACGGCTATCTTTGTGATGTAAATGAAAATAGTATTGTTAAAGGCAAAAAGTTTTCTATTACAAATAGAACAGAAGTAAACATTTCTGAAGAGATTGACCAATATACAACAGTTTATAATGCTCATGCAGATGATTTTGCTAATGAATATAGTAGTGAAGATTGGGAGTATCAGGTTGGAGAAAAAACTAAGAATGAACAATCTTATCGTGTATGTTCAAAACTTGAAACACGTTAGATAATTCCATAGCTTGCTCGTAACCTTGTACAGAATGGTACAGATATGGATTCTACTGATGGTTGGTCTCCTATGTCTTATCTTCTTGAAAACAGTATTTTCATTACTCCTACTGTAACACATAGAGGAGTTTCAAAATCAGAAGATGAGGAAAGCATTTCAACTTCTGCTTTAGTATATCAGCCTGCGGCGGCGAAAGCGGCAGAAATCTTTTAGGTAATTCCTAAAGAAGGACAAGCTGGACCTGATAACCCAAGTAGCACAGATGTAGATAATATGCGTTTCAGTTTTTCTTCTACCAATAGTCGTAAATGGTCCGATATTAATGATTGTACAATGAAAACTCGCATTATGAATAACCTTATTGCTCCATTAAGAGCTTCTGAAGGTTTTATTAATATCTACGGTATTGGTCTCAATTATTACTTTAAGAGTGGAAATGATTATAAGTTCTTATTTGCAAAAGGTGACGCTGTATAGAGAGCTTTACTTTCTATTGTGAAAATAACAGACA
>JAZSHA010000189.1:0-2516 GCA_045533025.1 Oscillospiraceae bacterium | reverse complement strand
AGTCCCATGCCGATTCCCTTGACAACCTCAGCCGCAGACATCGCATTTTCGATTTCGCGGATTGAGCCGTCCTTCAGTGTGAGCTTAATCATAGTTTTTCCTCCATTTATTATATAGTATCATTATTGGTTTTCTTATTCTTCATCTTGTCAAAAACAATCTTAGCAATTGCCGAAATAAGAAGCAATATTCCAAACAGCACAAAGCTGTTCAAAAAGCAGTAAATTATATATAGTATACGTCCGCCTTCGCCGACTGAACCAATCACTGTCAGCACGGTTTCATTAAACCAGCCGAGAGAATCAGCTGTTTCGGTTACCGTCTCCAGCGTGTCGGCAGACTTGAACGCCGTTTTTATATCCTGCACCAGTTCAATAACAAGTACAGCAAGGGGAAAGGCACGTATCCTTCCCGACAGCTTAACAGCTACAATAACCGCCGCAACTGTCAGAAATCCCATAAATACCGATGCAGGCGGAAGCAGGGAGAAATCCGTGAAGATTGTTATTGCACCGAACAGAACTTTCACGCCCGTCCGTAACAGTTTAAGTGCCGCATAAACCAGCATTGATATAAGCAGTACAAACCAAAAGCTGTGTTTTTTATCTTCCATAATGTCACCCCATACAAAACAAAAAATCCCCTAATCTGCACAAAGCAGACTAAGGGACAAAATTATGCTTCGCATAACTTCGTGGTTCCACCCGAAGTTCATATACTATTATAATAGGAGCGTTATTACAACCCGTAATAACAAACCATACTATTATATATAGTATACCTCATTCTGCGTCCTTTAACGGGAACGGGCCGCCGTGTATTAAACGGACTCAAAGGCGGTGTGCACAATACTCGGATTTACGCCGTTCACAGCATCGGGCGCTCTCTGAAAATCCTTTGTGTAAGGTGCCTTCCTTATCAACGTTTTGGGATATCACTTATAGTGTAACACCGTTTTCGATTTTTGTCAACCGTCTTTTTTCACATACAAACGGTATTTTTATTATTGAATAGTGTCAAAATGTATAATTTTCCTTGACAATTTAAACGTTTTATATTAAAATAGTAAAGTGAATGCAATATATTTATATAATAGCGAAAAAAGGGTTCCAGCTCTTTTCGTTCAAATAAATTGCTGTTCAACTATTTTCTTACTTCTATGGCTCAAATAGAAGGTTTTTCATATATTTTACAGGCTACAACTTATCGTATTTTGATTGAATGATTTTACATACGGTATAATTAACATAGATTGCACTTATTTATTTAGTGTGCCCGCCTGTGAATAGATATATCCAAAAGGTCGATAAGGACAATTGCACAAATCTTTTGAAATTTTTTGAATTTTGACAACGTTTCTGTATAGAAACCACAAGTGAAAATCCGATATTTAAGCCTCCGAAGTAATTTGCTTATTTAAACCAAAGGAGGTATATGGGTTTGGAAATCATAATCGGAATTATAGCTTTCCTCGTCGGTGCAATAATCGGCGGTGCTATCCTGTTCAAGGTCGGTATCAACTACCGCAAGCAGCAGGCTGAAAACGCAATCGGTTCCGCTGAAAAGGAAGCGGAGAGAATTGTTGAGGACGCTAAGAAGGAAGCTGATAACCAGAAGAAAATCGCGCTGGTAGAAGCTAAGGACGAAATCCATAAGAGCCGTAATGAGCTTGAAAAGGAAATCAAGGAACGCCGCAGCGAAATGTCCCGTCAGGAAAGACGTATCCAGCAGAAGGAAGAAAACCTCGACAAGAAGAGCGACAACATCGAAAAGAAGGAAGAGCAGCTCCAGAAAAAACTGAAGCAGGCTGACGAAAAGCTCGAGGAAGCCGACAAGATTAAAAAATCCCAGATGGAAATTCTTGAAAGAATTTCTCAGTTTACTATGGAGCAGGCTAAGGAACACCTGCTTTCCATGCTTGAAAATGAACTTGTTCACGACAAGGCTCTCAAAATCCAGCAGTATGAAACCCAGCTCAAGGACGAATGTGAAGAAAAGGCGAGAGACCTTATCTCCCTTGCAATCTCAAAGTGCCCCGCTGATCAGGTTTCTGAGTCCGCTGTTTCTGTTGTTCCGCTGCCGAATGACGAAATGAAGGGTCGTATCATCGGTAGAGAGGGTAGAAATATCCGTACACTCGAAACTCTCACAGGTGTTGACCTCATCATCGACGATACACCTGAGGCAATCACTCTTTCCTGCTTCGACCAGGCAAGACGTGAGGTTGCAAGAATTGCTCTTGAAAAACTTATCGCAGACGGAAGAATTCATCCGTCCCGTATCGAAGAAATGGTTGACAAGGCTCGTAAAGAGGTTGAACACCGCATTAAGCAGGAGGGTGAACGTGCTGTTCTCGAAACCAACGTTCACGGTCTTAACCACGAGCTTGTACGCCTCATCGGTAGACTTCACTACCGTACATCTTACCGTCAGAATGTTCTCAACCACTCTATTGAGGTTGCTCATCTAGCTGGTATTATGGCTTCCGAGCTTGGCGTTGACGCTAACCTTGCACG
>JAZSHA010000257.1:0-8991 GCA_045533025.1 Oscillospiraceae bacterium | reverse complement strand
TTGCGGACAGAGCATACCGTGCGCTGTGCAAGGAAAACGGCTGTGCATATATGGTGTCGGAAATGATTTCCGCAAAGGGACTTTGCTACTCCGACCGCAAAACCGAGGAGCTTTGCACCGTTATGGACTACGAGCGTCCCTACGCGCTACAGCTTTTCGGCAGCGAGCCTGAGTTTATGGCAGAAGCGGCAAAGCGGCTTATGGTGTACAAGCCCGACATAATCGACATAAATATGGGTTGCCCCGTACCTAAGGTTGCAGGCAACGGCGCAGGCAGCGCACTTATGAAAGACCCCAAGCTTGCGGCCGAAATTGTTAAAGCAACGGTCAAGGCTGTTCCCGTACCTGTTACGGTAAAATTCCGCAAGGGCTGGGACGAAAACAACGTAAACGCCGTTGATTTTGCAAAAGCAATGGAGCAGGCAGGTGCGGCGGCTGTTGCGGTGCACGGACGCACAAAAAATCAGATGTATCACGGCAAGGCTGACTGGGAGATTATCCGTAAGGTCAAGGAAGCCGTGCAGATTCCCGTCATCGGAAACGGTGACGTAAATTCTCCTGAAACAGCGGCGGCAATGTACCGTGAAACAGGCTGTGACCTTGTTATGATTGGGCGCGGCAGCTACGGCAGACCGTGGCTTTTCGGACAGATTAAACATTACATGGAAACAGGAGAAATTCTTCCCGAGCCAACTCTTGAACAGCGTCTTGAGATGATGTGCAGACAGGTTGAGCTTGCGGTAAAATATAAGGGCGAGCGAATCGGAATGAGCGAGGCACGCAGACAGTGCGCATACTACTTAAAGGGTATGCCTGGGGCGGCAGAGCTGAGAAACCGTTGCGGAAAATTAAGCAGTATCGACGATTTGCGTGAGCTTTGTGATGAGGTTGCAAAAAGAAATAATGAGTGATATAATAATCAGAAAAGCGGCGGCGGAGGACGTCCCCGCAATTGCCGAAATTGAAAAGGCAAGCATACCTCAGCCTTGGAGCGAAGAGGCTTTTGCAGGTGCACTTACGCAGGAAAAAGCGGTAACGTTGGTTGCCGAAGCTGACGGCGAAATCGCAGGTTTTATTACAGGTGTTTTTCTCTTTGACAACGCCGATATTTATAGTGTTGCAACGGCTGAACAGCACCGCCAAAAAGGCATAGGTAGCACGCTTCTGCAAGCCTTTTTTGATACGCTTCCGAGCGAGGTTGAAACCGTTGGACTTGAAGTTCGTGAGAGTAATTCGTCAGCAATTTCGCTGTACGAAAAATACGGTTTTGAGCGTGTCGGTCTGCGTAAGAATTTTTACGAGCAGCCGAGAGAAAATGCAGTTTTATACACCAAACAATTGAGTAAATAATAAAGATAAGGATTGAAAAATATGAAAATTCTTGCAATAGAAAGCTCCTGCGACGAAACAGCCGCAGCGGTTGTTGAGGACGGAAAGAAAATCCACTCAAACATCGTTGCCTCGCAGATTGAGGAGCATAAAAAATTCGGTGGAGTTGTCCCCGAAATTGCGTCACGACGTCACTGTGAAAATATTCTTGATGTTGTCCAGCGTGCACTTGAAGAAGCAAACTGTACCCTTGACGATATCGACGCTTTTGCGGTAACATATGCACCGGGACTTATCGGCGCACTTCTTGTCGGTACAAGCTTTGCAAAGGGACTTGCAATGGCAACGGGCAAGCCGCTTATCCCAACACATCATATTGCGGGACATATCGCCGCAAATTACCTTACAAGCGCAGAAAGCGATGAACCGCTGAAACCGCCTTATCTTTGCCTTGTGGCAAGCGGCGGACACTCACATATTATCGAGGTGCTTGACTACACAAAATTTCGTGTAATAGGCAGAACCCGTGACGGTGCCGCAGGCGAAGCATTCGACAAGGCGGCAAGAGTCCTCGGCTTCCCATATCCAGGCGGTGTGCACATCGACAAGGCGGCTAAGGAGGGTAACCCGAATACCTACAAACTTCCACACCCGAAGGTAACAGGAAGCGAGTTCGATTTCTCTTTCTCGGGACTCAAAACAGCTGTGATAAACATTGCCCACAACGCTGAACAGAAGGGCGAAACCGTGAACAAGAATGACCTTGCGGCGGCTTTCCAGAAAACAATTTCCGAAATCCTTGTGGAAAGAACAATCGGTGCCGCAAAGGCTTACGGCTATAAAACTGTTGCACTTGCAGGCGGCGTTTCCGCAAACTCAGCGGTGCGTGGATTGCTTGAAAAGGAATGCAAGAAAAACGGCTTCAAGCTTTATATGCCTGCAATGTTTCTCTGCGGCGACAATGCGGCAATGATAGGTTGTCAGGCTTATTACGATTATCTCTCAGGCAGACGTGCAGACGAAAGCCTTAACGCTGTAGCAACGCTTTCACTTGACGATATTTCGGTAAAGTAAAGGGTGACGTAAATGTTTTACAACTCAAAAGAGGGTACATTAACAATTGACAACATGAAGCTTGACTATATTACTTTCGGTAGCGGAGAAAAGCCTCTTGTCCTGATACAGGGACTCAACACCCGTGGCATTAAAGGTGCGTCGGTTTCGCTTGCGTATATGTTCCGTATTTTCACAAAGAAATATAGGGTATACGTTTTTGACCGCAGGGAAAATATCCCCGAGGGTTACACCGTAAGAGATATTGCAAAAGACGTTGCGCAGGCAATGGACAAGCTGGATATATCAAATGCAGATGTTGTCGGTGTGTCACAGGGCGGAATGATTTCACAGTATCTTGCAATTGACCGACCTGACCTTGTGAATAAACTGGTGCTTTGTGTAACGCTTTCACGAAACAACGAAACAGTTGAAACCGTTGTGAACAACTGGATTGAAATGGCTGAAAAAGGCGATATGAAAGCATTTGTAAAGGATATGGCTGAAAAAATGTATTCCGAGGAGTACGTTAGACAATATAAGTTGTTTATGCCGCTTCTGACAATAATTCAGAAGCCGAAGGATGTAAAGCGTTTTATAACTCTTGCGAAAGCCTGTCTTACCTGTGAAGCCTATGACGAGCTGGATAAAATCAATTGTCCCGTGCTTGTGCTTGGAGGAAAACAGGATAAGGTTGTCACTGGGGAAGCTTCCGAAGAAATTGCGGAGAAGCTGAACTGTGAGATTTATATGTATGAAAATCTGGGACATTCCGCATACGAGAAAGCGAAGGATTTCAACAGCAGGATATATGAGTTTCTTAATAAGTAAACCCATTTTGAAAGGACATTATTATGAAAACAGCAAAATGTATATCAGCAATCTTGTGTGCACTTTTGTTGACAGCCTGTGCACAAGAAAATGATACAGCTACAGAAATTATTGATACAACAATTGAAACAGCAGCAGTTCTTTCCGATGATACAGCAAACCCGTTAATCTTCATTGAAACGCAAACTCCCTGCGCCCCAGATACAGAGCTGCAGATGGATTTTGAATATGCTTCAACCCTGCTTCACGATGAACTTGAAGCAGACGGAAAATTCCCCGAGGGTGCAATAATACTTGACGACGGTGCATACGAAATCAACGGAACGATATATCACTGCCTTGCTGTTTGCTCCGACAACGGCGAGAATATCTCCCGTATGGGAAATTTCTGCGTAAGCGATACCGACAGAACAGCGGTTTATATCTGTTTTGACCCGACTATCGATACGCTTGGTATGTTTGCCGATTATGCAGGCGAGATTGACGAAGATGACGGAAGAACACGATTGATAAAAATCACGGATACAGCTCAAACAACAGCTGTACCTGCTATTCCTTCCGATGAAGAATTAATCGATATGTTCAATAGTGCCGAAGAACTTCGTTCTGCATACTTTTTTAATGATGATAACGGTAGCTTTCTTACCGAGGACGGCAAAACAGTTGACCAATATCGTGAGGCTTTTTCACAGCTTTTCACAGACCGATTTTCCGAAGAATTTTTTGAATTCTACGGTTATGATTATTGCTACTATCGTTCTGTCACAGATGAGGTTAATGCATTATGGTTTAATCTTTATGAGGACAGCGTAAATTATCGTATTGAAACACACGGCGATTCTTGGGACGATTACCAAAAGCTTGATTTTGACAATATCAGCAGCTATACTGAATATGATGCCGTTTTCATAGGCGGAGGTGAACGTGGAAGCGATATTTCAATTATTGACCATGAACTGCGCATAACGGAAAAAAGCAACGATAAAATTACTCTTACAATGACAGTATGGCATTGTGTTCCTCCTGATTATGAAGTGAAAATCAACGAGGATTATATATACCGTCTCGAAAACGGAAATCTTGTAATTGAAGGTTTGTTCGGCGGCTGGACAGAGGATAGAAAAGCAATTATTCTGGATAGCGAGCGTGCAGGTACAATAGCAGCGGATATCACCGAAACAAGCGAACCAAACTATCTTGTAAATTATGAGTATAATATGGTTATTGAAGACGGCTTATGGAAATTTGACAGCTACCCTGAATGGTATTAATGAAAGGATTTGATTATATGTTAAACAGCAAACAGCGAGCAAAGCTCAAAAGCATAGCTTCAACAGAGGATACAATTCTTCAGGTCGGCAAGAACGGTGTAATCGACACACTCGTTGTTCAGGTAAACGACGCACTCAAGGCACGTGACCTTATCAAGATGAAGGTGCAGGAAAACTGTATGCTTTCACCTGCCGAGGCTGCAAATGAGCTTGCGGAAAAGACAAAGTCCGAGGTTGTACAGGTTATCGGCAACAAGTTCGTGCTTTTCAAGCGTAACCCACAGAACCCGAAAATCGACCTGAAAACAAAGTAATGAACAGAGCGATTTTCGGCGGCAGCTTTGACCCCGTGCATAAGGGACACGTCAACCTCGTTCAGCAGATTTATGACAAGACCGAGCTTGACGAAATAATCATTATGCCCACGGCAATTTCGCCCTTCAAGCAGAATATGGAGCGCAAGCCTGCTTCTGCGGCTGACCGCCTTGAAATGTGCAGACTTGCCTTTGCGGAAATGGATTTCATAACCGTAAGCGACTATGAAATCACACTTTCAGAAGTAAGCTATACCGTGAACACAATCCGTCATTTCCGCACGCTTTATCCCGACGATAACCTGTTTTTCATCATGGGCAGCGATATGCTTCTGTCATTTGAGCGATGGAAGAATTTCGAGGAAATTCTCTCAATGTGTAGCCTCATTGCCGCTTCCCGTGAGGACGGCGAAACTGATATGGCTGAGCTTGAAACGCAGGCTGAAAAACTCCGCAAGTACGGCAATGTAATGCTCATTCGCACGGACGCATACGAGGTTTCATCAACGGAAATCCGTGAAAAAATCAAAAAAAATGCGGATATATCTTGCTATGTGCACGAAAATGTAGTAAAATATATTCTGGAGAACAAGCTCTATACCGATTAAAAGGAGGATTTTCCTATGTGTTCCGCAGCTGAAATTACCGATATTCTGGAAATAAGGCTTTCAAAAAAACGCTTTCAGCATAGCCTTAATGTTGCGGAGGAAGCAAGGAAGCTTGCGGAAAAGTTTGATTATCCCGATAAGGAAAAGGCGTATATTACGGGACTTCTCCACGATATATGCAAGGAAATTCCCAAGGAAGAACAGCTTGAAATGGTGAAAAAATCAAAGCTGAATGTTTCAGAGGTTGAGCTTTGCACACCACCGCTTTTTCATGCAGTGGCAGGTGCGTGGTATGCTGAAAATGTACTGAATATTCACGATGATGATATGCTTAATGCAGTGCGTTATCATACTGTTGGACGAGCAGGGATGAGCAAGCTGGAAAAAATAATTTATCTTGCTGACCTTATTTCTGCGGACAGAAACTACAAGGACGTGAACAAAATGAGAAAGCTTGCCTATCAGAGTCTTGACAAGGCAATGCTTGAAGCGCTGAAATTTTCGGTAACGGACGTTGTAGCAAAAGGCTCAATGCTTCCGTGCCACACTATTGAAGCGTATAATCATTACATAACCGAAAAGAAAAAGGAAAGGATTGAAGTATAAATGACACAGGAAGAGCTTATTGCTTCTGCGGTAAAAATTCTTGACAGCAAAAAGGCTGAGGATATCCGCGTTATAAAGATAGGGGACTTGACAATTCTTGCCGATTATTTTATAATTGCAGACGGTACTTCCTCAACACAGACAAAGGCGCTTGCTGATGAGGTTGAATTCCGACTCAAGCAGCAGGGCAGAGAGCCAAAGCAGGTTCAGGGCAACAACGGTTCAAACTGGATTATTCTTGACTATTCCGACGTTGTAATCCACATTTTCTATAAGGAAACCCGTGATTTCTACAACCTTGAACGTCTGTGGAGCGATGGCGAGGATATGGACATTTCAAAATATCTGGACTAATAGCAATAACGGGAAAGGTATGGTAGTATGATGTTGTCTGACAAGGCTGAAAAGGGAAGAAAAACAGCATTAATCGTATCGGTTATGTGCTTTGCTGTGTCTCTTTTTTCGCTGGCAAGCTTCAATATACTGATGGCGGGAATAGGTTTTGCTGCTGCGTACCATATCGGAAAGGGCAGCCTGACCGCAAGAAATTTTGCGGTAATACTGACTATAGCGGAAATTCCCGTGCTTGCTGTTATGATTATTTTTATGGCAAGGCAGCTTGTCCTTGCTTACATAATTGCCGCAGCAATTGTACTGGTGCTTGATGCAATCGTACTTTTACTGCTGCTGTTCAACAAAAATCTCGGCATTTATTTCAGAGAAGTTTTTGAAGCGAATGCCGATGATACAAAGGAATAAAAACGGATTTTTTCCGTGTTACATTAAATAAAAAGGAATGATTTTTTTGGAAAGATACGATCATACCGCCATTGAAAAAAAATGGCAGGAGTACTGGGAGAAAAATGAATGCTTCAAAACTGATGTTTGGGATTTTTCCAAGCCAAAATATTATGTGCTTGATATGTTTCCGTATCCGTCAGGTGTAGGCCTTCACGCAGGTCACCCAGAGGGCTACACAGCAACTGATATTGTTTCCCGAATGAAGAGAATGCAGGGCTATAACGTGCTTCACCCTATGGGCTATGACTCATTCGGACTTCCAGCAGAGCAGTATGCCGTTACAACAGGCAATCACCCTAACGGCTTTACTCAGGAAAATATACAGACTTTTTCCAAGCAGCTTAAGGAGCTTGGTTTCGATTATGACTGGTCAAAGATGATTGCGACCTCTGACCCATCATTCTATAAATGGACACAGTGGATTTTTATGCAGCTTTATCTTGATGGTTATGCAAAGTATGTCGATATGCCTGTAAACTGGTGCGAGGAGCTGGGTACAGTTCTTTCCAATGACGAGGTTATCGACGGCAAATCCGAAAGAGGCGGATACCCTGTTGTAAGAAAGAATATGAAACAGTGGGTTATCGACCAGCCTGCCTTTGCCGAAAAGCTTCTTGAGGGTCTGGAGGAAATTGATTGGCCTGAGTCTACCAAGGCAATGCAGCGCAACTGGATAGGCAAATCAACAGGTGTTGAGGTTAAGTTTGATATTGTCGGCGGCGGCGAGTTCAGTATATATACTACTTGTATTGAAACAATCTACGGCATTACATTTATGGTGCTTGCTCCTGACGGAGATATTGTAAAAACACTTATGCCTCGTATTACAAACAAGGACGAGGTTCAGGCTTATATTAATGAAACTCTTAAAAAGAACGATATGGACCGTACAGAGCTCAACAAGACCAAGTCAGGCTGTGAGCTTAAAGGCGTGACTTGTATCAACCCTGTAAACGGCAAGGAAGTAAGAATGTTCATCGGCGACTTTGTTCTTGCAAGCTACGGTACAGGTGCAGTTATGGCTGTTCCGTCCCACGACCAGCGTGACTTTGAATATGCAATTGCACATAATATTGATATGATACAGGTTATCGACGGCGAAGGTGTGGACGTTTCCGAAAAGGCTCTCGAAAAGGGCAGCTACCTTGGAAAGGGCTTTAAGCTTATCAACTCAGAGGAGTTTACAGGTCTTACCGTTGAGGAAGCAAAGGAAGCTATCACAGTAAAGCTTGAAAAGATGGGTGTTGCAAAGCGTACAACAAACTATCATTTCAGAGAGTGGATTTTTGCACGTCAGCGTTACTGGGGTGAACCCGTTCCTGTTGTTCATACTGAGGATGGTAAAATTCACGTTCTTGCAGATGAGGATTTGCCGCTTATTCTTCCTGAGCTGGAGGATTATAAAGGCAAAAATGGCAAGGCTCCGCTTGAAAATGCAACTGAATGGAAAAACTATGATGAGAATGGCGTAAAAGGACTCAGAGAAACCTCCACAATGCCTGGTTCTGCAGGTTCAAGCTGGTACTATTTCCGCTATATTGACCCGAACAACGATAAGCAGTTTGCTGACCCTGAGCTGCTCAAGCACTGGATGCCAGTAGACCTTTATGTAGGCGGTCCTGAGCACGCTGTAGGACACCTTATGTACTCAAGAATCTGGAACAGATACCTTTACGATAAGGGTCTTGCACCTACAAAGGAGCCGTTCAAGAAGCTTGTTCATCAGGGTATGATTCTCGGCGAAAACGGAATTAAAATGGGTAAGCGTTTCCCTGAATTTGTTATTAACCCAAGTGATATTGTAAGGGATTACGGCGCAGATACACTCCGTCTGTATGAGATGTTTATGGGTCCTCTTGAAGTTTCAAAGCCTTGGAGCAACGCAGGCGTAGAAGGTGCAAGAAAGTTTATTACAAGAGTGTGGAACTTCTTTACCGAAAGCAAAAATCTGACCGATGACAATGACGGCACACTTACAATGGTGTACCATCAGACAGTTAAAAAGGTTACAGAGGATTTTGAGGCACTTGCTTTCAATACAGCTATCAGCCAGCTTATGATATTTATGAATGCAGCATACAAGGCAGAAAAGTGTCCTAAGGAATATGCTGAAGGCATTGTGAAGCTGCTTTCTCCTATTACTCCGCACGTCTGCGAAGAAATCTGGAGCATTTTCGG
>JAZSHA010000041.1:0-2444 GCA_045533025.1 Oscillospiraceae bacterium | reverse complement strand
TAAGGAATGCGGCAACGAGTTTACCTTTACAGCAGGCGAACAGGAGTTTTATGCAGAAAAGGGCTTTGTAAACGAGCCACAGAGATGTAAGGCTTGCCGTGATGCAAGAAAGAACAGCGTTAAGGCTGAAAGAGAAATGTTCGAAGCAACATGTGCTTCCTGCGGCGGCACAGCTAAGGTTCCATTCAGACCAAGAGAAGACCGTCCTGTATACTGCAGCGACTGCTTCGCTAAGATGAAGGAAGAAAACTAATTGATTTTTGCGGAACTTGCCTTTTGGTGAGTTCCGTTTTTTATTTTAAGATTAACAGGTGAAACTATGGCAAATATTTATATCTTTTCAGGTCCCTGCGGTTGTGGAAAAACAACGTTGTCAAACGCTTTTGCAAAACAGCTTGTAAATAATTGTTCAACCAATCAAGTGTATCTGATACACGGTGACGAATTCCACGCAGGATTTGTTGAAGCAGCAGATAAAGAACCGCTTTTACCGTGGAACGATATTCTGAAATTCAACTGGGATTGCATATTGACAGTGACACGAAAGGCACTGGATAGGGGACTTGATGTTGTAATTGATTATGTAATAGAAGATGAACTTCCGCTTGTAAAAATGTTGGCGGAAGAATATAGTGCAAATCTGTATTATGTTGTTCTTACTGCATCTGAAAATACTATCCGACAAAGAATTGCCAAACGTGGCGATGTTGAACTGACAGACAGGGCGTTGTTCCTGAAAAATAAATTAGATTCAATGCCAGAAAATCAGGGACATTTGTTTGACAACACAGGAATGTTAGTTGATGAAGAATTGGAGCAATTACAGATAAGTAAATTCATAGTAAACTAAAACAGGGTACTCCAATTGGAGTACCCTGAATTCATATCTCTTAGAAAAGTCCCGAAATATTACCATTATTGTCGCAGTCAATCTTGAGTGCGGCAGGAGCCTTAGGAAGTCCCGGCATTACCATAATGTCGCCTGTGAGAGCAACAACAAAGCCTGCACCTGCGGAAAGTTTGACGTCACGAACAGTAATCACGAAGTTTTCAGGCTTGCCAAGCTTTGTAGCATCGTCAGAAAGGGAATATTGTGTCTTTGCAACGCAGACAGGAATTTCACCGAAACCAAGAGTCTCGATTTCCTTGATTGCCTTTTCAGCCTGCGCAGTGAAGTTTACGCCGTCTGCACGGTAAATTTCCTTTGCGATTGTTGTAAGCTTTTCCTTGATAGGGAGCTTTTCATCATAAAGCGGCTTGAAATCAGCCTCGCCCTTTGCAATAACATCGCAAACCTTCTGAGCAAGGTCAGTTCCGCCTTCGCCGCCCTTAGCAAAGATTTCAGCAAGTGAAACCTCAACGCCCATTTCAGCGCAGAATTCTTTGATGTAAGCAATTTCAGCCTCTGTATCAGTGTGGAAACGGTTGATTGCAACCACAACAGGAACACCGAACTTGCGGATGTTTTCAATGTGAGTTTTAAGGTTTACGATACCCTTCTTCAGAGCATCAACATTTTCAGTTGTAAGTTCAGCCTTTGGTACGCCACCGTTGTACTTGAGTGCACGGATTGTTGCAACAAGAACTGTACAGGATGGTTTCAGACCTGCAAAACGGCACTTGATGTCGAAGAACTTTTCAGCACCAAGGTCAGCACCGAAACCAGCCTCTGTGATACAGTAATCGCCAAGCTTGAGAGCAAGCTTTGTAGCACGGACAGAGTTACAGCCGTGAGCAATGTTAGCGAATGGACCACCGTGCATAATAGCAGGTGTGTTTTCAAGTGTCTGAACAAGGTTAGGCTTGAGAGCATCCTTGAGGAGTGCTGTCATAGCACCGTGAGCACCAAGGTCACGAGCGTAAACGGGCTGATTGTCATAAGTGTACGCAACAAGAATACGTCCAAGACGTTCCTTCAGGTCAGTCAGGTCAGAAGCAAGGCAGAGAATAGCCATAACTTCGGAAGCAACTGTGATACGGAAGCTGTCCTGACGAGGAATGCCGTTAACCTTGCCACCCATACCAACAACAATGTTTCTGAGCGCACGGTCATTCATATCAAGACAACGGTCAATCATAATGCGGCGCTGGTCAATGCCGAGAGCGTTGCCCTGCTGCATGTGGTTGTCAAGAAGTGCGCAGAGAAGGTTGTTTGCAGCCGTAATAGCGTGCATATCACCAGTGAAGTGCAGGTTGATGTCCTCCATAGGAACTACCTGAGCGTAACCGCCGCCTGCAGCACCGCCCTTGATTCCGAAGACAGGGCCGAGAGAAGGCTCACGGAGAGCAAGCACGGCATTCTTGCCGATTTTAGCCATAGATTCCGCAAGACCAACGGAAATAGTAGTCTTGCCCTCGCCTGCAGGAGTAGGGTTGATAGCAGTAACGAGAATTAACTTTCCGTCGGGATTGCTGGAAGTTTTGGAGAAAAGCTCCTCGGAAAG
>JAZSHA010000122.1:0-3022 GCA_045533025.1 Oscillospiraceae bacterium | reverse complement strand
GCGCAACAGCGGCGGCAAAGGCTGCGGCGGAAATGCGTATTACAGGCGAATTTCTCTCTTTCGTTGAAATAAGCACTCCCAAAGGAATTGATTTACACCTTGAAGTATGTGAGCCTGCTATAAACAAAAGCTATGCCGAATGTGCCATAAAAAAGGACAGCGGCGACGACCCTGATGTTACTAACGGCATACTTGTTTTTGCAAGGGTAAGCTGTATTTCTTCGGGTGTTCAGATTAAAGGCGGAAAGGGTATCGGTGTTGTGACAAAGGCAGGTCTTGACCAGCCTGTCGGAGAGAGAGCAATAAACTCTGTTCCTCGGAAAATGATAACTGCTGCTGTTTTTGAAATTGCTGAGAAGTATGATTATCACGGCGGATTTTGTGTGGAGATTTCTGTTCCTGATGGTGAAAAAATTGCAAAGAAGACCTATAACCCACGAATGGGAATAGAAGGTGGCATATCAATTATCGGTACAAGCGGAATCGTCGAACCTATGAGCAGTGCGGCTCTCGTTGATACTATTCGTGTTGAAGCTAAAATGAGATATGCTGAGGGGTATCGGAATTTATTGCTCACCCTTGGAAATTACAGCGAGAATTTTATTCAGAAATCAATGCCGTTTGCCCTTGAAATGAGCGTTAAATGCAGTAATTTTATCGGTGAGGCTATTGATGTCGCTCTTGAAACAGGCTTTGAGCGAGTGCTGATTATCGGACATATCGGAAAGCTCGTAAAGCTGGGTGCAGGTATTATGAATACTCATTCAGCGCAAGCTGACGGACGAATGGACGTGCTTGTTACCTGCGGCGTGCTTGCAGGAGCGGATTGTGAAAGTCTTAAAAAAATCCCGGAGTGCGCTACGGCTGACGCGGCACTCGATATTCTGAAAGAGGGCGGATATATGGAGAAAACCCTTGAAATCCTGTCAAAGAGAGCAGAATATTATCTTAACGCTAAGGTAAAAAATGAAATAGAAATCGGTGCGGTGATGTTTTCGGACAAGCATGGTATTACGGCGAAAACTTCACTTGCCGATAAGCTGATTGAATTAATTTCGGAGGAATATAATGGTTAATTTTGTTGGTGCAGGCTGTGGTGCAGCGGATTTGATAACTGTTCGCGGCAAAGCCCTGCTTGAAAAAGCTGATGTCATTATTTATGCAGGCTCACTTGTAAATCCCGAACTGCTGAATTACTCAAAGACTGATTGCGAAATTCACAACAGCGCATATATGACGCTTGATGAGGTTATTTCGGTAATGGAAAAGGCGGAGAAAAGCGGTAAAAATACTGTCCGCCTGCATACGGGCGACTCCTGTCTTTACGGTGCAATAAGAGAGCAGATGGACAGGCTTGACGAGCTTGATATAGCTTATGAAATCTGCCCTGGGGTAAGCTCATTCTGCGGTGCTGCGGCGGCTCTCAAAGCTGAATACACCCTGCCCGAGGTGTCTCAGACGGTTATAATTACAAGAATGGCAGGGCGCACTCCTGTTCCTGACAGCGAGAGTATAGAAAAGCTTGCAGCTCATGGTTCAACTATGGTTATATTTTTAAGCACAGGCTTGTTAAAGGAACTGACAGAACAGCTCTTAACAGGCGGATATACTTCCGGAACACCTGCGGCTATCGTTTATAAAGCAAGCTGGGCAGATGAAAAGGTATGCCGCTGTACTGTGGGAACGCTTTTTGAAACTGCAGAGAAAAATGGCATAAAAAAGACCGCACTTATAACCGTCGGAAACTTTCTCGGTGATGATTATGCGCTTTCAAAGCTGTATGACGAGGGCTTTGAAACAGAGTTTAGAAAGGCGAAGAAATGAACGCTTCAATTATTTCCGTAACTGAAAACGGACGGATTTTATCACGAAAAATTTGTGACGCCCTTTCGGAAAAGCATTGTATCAAGCGTTATTGTTTCCATAAAAGCTGTGATGAAGCTGCCGTTTCTTTTTCAGATATAAACAGCATTACAGCCGATATATTTGACAGGTCGGAGACTATTATTTTCATTTGTGCCTGCGGTATTGCAGTACGAAGTATTGCTCCCTTTATAAAATCGAAAACAACAGACCCTGCTGTGCTTGTAATTGATGATAAGGGCAGATTTGTTATTCCGATTTTGTCGGGTCATCTTGGCGGTGCGAATCGTTTTGCCGCGATAATAGCTGAAAAAATCGGTACTGTTCCCGTTATCACAACCGCAACAGACATCGGCGGAAAATTCTCTCCCGACAGCTTTGCAAAAGCGAATAATCTTATTATTACCGACCTTTCTGCTGCAAAGGAAATAGCGGCGGAAGTACTTAATAACGAAAAAATCGGACTTGTAAGCGATTATGAATGTGTAAATATTCCAGCAGAAATTTCGGCTGATGAAAAGTGCCGAACAGGTATTTGTGTTTCGGTTGATACGTCAACAAAGCCTTTTGAAATAACGCTTAATCTTGTGCCGAAAAATATCGTAATAGGTGTTGGTTGTAAAAGAGGAACGCCCTGTACAGCAATAGAAATGCACGTTACAGAAAGTCTTGAAATTGCTGGGATTGATATAAATCGTCTATGCGGTGCTGCAACCATTGATATAAAGGCAGATGAAAAAGGGTTGCTTGAATTTTGTGAAAAGTATGGATTAAGGCTGTTTACATACACTGCCGATGAGCTTATGAATGTTGAGGGCGTATTTACAAAATCCGAGTTTGTTTTGTTGCAGACAGGAACGGATAATGTTTGTGAAAGAAGTGTTGTAAGGCACGGTGCGAAACTGATTATACCCAAAATATCGGGTAACGGTGTAACCGTGGCGGCGGGAGAAATGCCTGTCAGACTTGATTTTTCAAAGGAGATTTTATGAAATTATATGTAGTTGGATTTGGCTGCGGAAGCCGTGGGGGTATGACGCTTGAAGCTGAAAAAGCAATTTTAAACAGCGACCTGATAGTAGGATATACGGTTTATTCCGATTTAATGCGACAGTATTTTCCCGAAAAGAAGTATTATTCAACTTCAATGCGGCAGGAA
>JAZSHA010000110.1:0-7937 GCA_045533025.1 Oscillospiraceae bacterium | reverse complement strand
GGGCACGCCTATCTTCCCTAACGAGCCGATTCTGACGGTACGTGGTCCTGCTATTCAGGCACAGTTTGTTGAAACTATGGTATTGCTTTGCATCAACCATCAGAGTCTTATTGCTACAAAGGCAAACAGAATTGTCCGTGCAGCTGAGGGTCGTCCTGTAATGGAATTCGGCTCAAGACGTGCACAGGGCTTTGATGGAGCAATTTACGGTGCACGTGCAGCTTACATCGGCGGCTGCTGCGGTACAGCCTGCACAATCTGCGACAAGGAAATGCAGACTCCTGCTCTTGGAACAATGGCTCACTCATGGATTCAGATGTTTGACAGCGAGCTTGAAGCTTTCCGTGCTTACGCTAAGTGCTATCCTGACAGCACTACTCTGCTGGTTGACACATACAACGTACTGAAGTCGGGTGTACCTAATGCAATTACAGTGTTCAAGGAACTGCGTGCAAAGGGGCACAAGCCTGTTGGTATCCGCATTGACAGCGGTGATATTACTTATCTTTCAAAGCGAGCAAGACAGATGCTTGACGATGAGGGATTTGCTGATGTAAAGATTGTTGCTTCCAACTCTCTTGACGAGTATATTATCCGCGACCTGTTCAGACAGGGTGCAAAGATTGACCTTTTCGGTGTCGGTGAACGTTTGATAACCTCCAAATCCGAGCCTGTTTTCGGTGGTGTATACAAGCTGGTTGCTATTGAAAAGGACGATAAAATCGTGCCGAAAATCAAGCTTTCCGAGAATGTGACAAAGATTACAAACCCTGACTTCAAGGAAGTTTGGCGTTTATTTGACACTACAACAGGTATGGCGATTGCTGACGTGCTGACCTGCCGTGGTGAGATAATCGATGAGACAAAGCCTTACGAAATTTTTGACCCCGAATACACCTACAAGCGCAAAATTCTTGAACATTTCAGCGCTGTACGTCTTATGGAGCCTATATTCATGGATGGTGAATGTGTTTATCAGCGTCCGTCAACCGAGGATATCCGTGAATACTGCAAGGCTCAGCTTGACACTATCTGGGACGAAGTCAAGCGTTTTGAAAATCCGCACAAATATTATGTTGACCTTTCCCAGCAGCTTTGGGACAAGAAAAACGAACTTCTCCGCAAGGAATACAGAGGATAAAAATAAGGGTACTGATTTTACTCAGTACCCTTTGTTTTTTAGTGGCAGCTGTGACTTCCGCAGCCGTGTGAGCCACAGGTGTGGCCTTCACCGTGCTCGTGATTATGGTGATTACACTGAACATTTGGATTAAATCCAAGTGTGCCGTTAAGCAGGGACATTACTGCAAAATCAGCGTTTCCTGTCACCCCGCCGTAAAGCTTTATACCAGCCTGTGCAAGAGCAGTCTGTGCGCCTCCGCCGATACCTCCGCAGATAAGGATATCAACTCCATTCATTGTGAGAAATCCTGCGAGTGCGCCGTGACCGCTGCCTAAAGTTGGTACAACCTCTTCCTTTACGATTTTTCCGTCCTCAACTGTGTAAAGCTTGAACTGTTCGGTGTGACCGAAATGCTGAAAAATTTCTCCATTCTGGTATGTTACTGCAATTTTCATAGTAAAATCGTCCTTTCTATTTATCATCACGAAATCGTGTTACGAAGTCGTGATTTTATTCCTTCCATAATTATGTCACGAGCCTTTGCTGCTTCAGCCTTTGTCAGAGGTGGTGTATCACCCAAAGGATACTCTATTCCAAGCTGTTCATACTTGACCTTTCCCATATCGTGGTACGGGAGCACGTCCAGTGCTTTCAAGGTACGCAGACCGCCGATGAAATATCCCAGCTTATTCAGGTATTCCTCGTTGTCGGTTATATTCGGGACAACAACGTGCCGAACCCATAGCTCAACACCTTTTTCGCTGATATACTGCGCAAAATCAAGAACAGCTGTGTTCTCTTGCCCTGTCAGGTCAATATGCTTTTCGTTGTCAATATGCTTGATATCCAGCATTACTATATCGGTCACAGCAAGAAGTCTGTCAAACTGCGCAAGGGTTTTATCGTTACGGCTAAAGGTTATTCCCGAGGTGTCGAGACAGGTATGGACTCCCCTCTGCTTTGCTTCCTCGAAAAGCTCCGTAACGAATTCAATCTGCATCAGCGGCTCTCCGCCTGTTACGGTTATTCCACCGTTGCTCAGAAATTCCTTGCAGCTTTCCCAGCCGTCCATTATTTCCTGCACGGTAACCTCTTTGCCGCCTTCATACGCCCAGGTATCGGGGTTATGGCAATACTTACACCGCATAGGACACCCCTGCATAAACACTACATATCGTATTCCCGGGCCATCAACTGTTCCGCAGGATTCTATAGAATGAATATATCCTTTCATTTGCTTTCCTCACATATACGATAAGGGAACGCCCGTAAGAGCGCTCCCTCTTTTTTACATTGATTTATGGAATGTTCTGGAAATTACATCGTCCTGCTGTTCCTTTGTAAGCTTATTGAAGTTTACGGCATATCCCGAAACTCTGATTGTAAGCTGAGGATACTTTTCAGGGTGAGCCTGTGCATCCAGAAGAAGTTCCTTGGAAAATACATTTACATTGAGGTGATGTCCGCCTTTGCTTACATAACCATCAAGAAGCTCGATAAGGTTGTCAACCTGCTGATTATTTGCCATAATATCAATCCTTTCTTCAATAATCAAAGTTCTTCATCATCGTAATCCATACCTTTATTCAGCGTTGGCTGACAGCAGGCCTTCTGACCTGTGCCGCAGTCGCTGCTTCGGTATGTTTTAACGGTAAGTTCGTCAGTTTCATCGGAAGCTGTGATATTGACGTGACCGCCGCCTTCACTCATAAGACGGTCAAGCATATCCACAAGTTCATTTACCTTGTTATCCATATAACCGTCCTTTCATATATTACTTTTTGTTTACTTCCTCACTGAGTCTGTCAAGGTCAAGGTCACCCATAAACACTGAGCTGTCCTTGCCGAGAGCATCAGGCACAATAGAGAAAGTATTAGAAATACCGTCCTGAGCGTGCTTGAAAGGAAGCTTTGCAACGCTTGCGAGAGAAGCAGTTGCACCGTGAGTATCACGTCTGTGCATTGGGTTAGCACCAGGTGCGAGAGGCTCACCCATTTTTCTTCCGTCAGGTGTGTTACCTGTTTTCTTACCGTAAACAACATTTGAGGTAATGGTAAGAATAGACATTGTAGGAATACTATTTCTGTAAGTATGGTGACGTCTGATTTTATCCATAAACTTACGTACAACATTGACTGCAATCTGGTCAACACGGTCATCGTTGTTACCGTATTTAGGGAAGTCACCCTCAACCTCATAGTCAACAACAATTCCGTTTTCGTCACGGATACATTTTACCTTAGCGTACTTGATTGCGCTGAGGGAGTCAGCTACAACGGAAAGACCTGCGATACCTGTTGCAAAGTAACGTTTAACCTCTCTGTCGTGGAGAGCCATCTGGAGCTTTTCATAGCTGTATTTATCGTGCATATAGTGAATAACGTTAAGTGTATTTACATAGAGACTTGCGAGCCAGTCCATCATATCCTCGTACTTTTCCATTACGTCATCATAGTCGAGGTAATCGTCTGTTACAGGGCGATACTTAGGACCAACCTGCTCCTTAAGGCGCTCGTCAACACCGCCGTTGATAGCATAGAGGAGGCACTTTGCAAGGTTAGCTCTTGCGCCAAAGAACTGCATTTCCTTACCCACAACCATTGAGGATACACAGCAAGCAATTGCGTAATCGTCGCCGTGGACTGTTCTCATAAGGTCATCGTTTTCGTACTGGATAGAAGATGACTTGATAGACATTTCCGCACAGTAAACCTTGAAGTTTCTGGGAAGCTTTGTAGACCAAAGCACTGTCATATTAGGCTCAGGCGCACTGCCGAGGTTTTCAAGTGTATGGAGATAACGGAAGCTGTTCTTTGTAACGAGTGTACGGCCATCGATACCAACACCGCCAATTGACTCAGTTACCCAAGTCGGGTCGCCTGAGAAAAGCTCGTTATATTCAGGTGTACGGGCAAACTTGACCATACGGAGCTTCATAATGAAGTGGTCAACAAGCTCCTGCGCCTGTGACTCGGAGATAATACCCTTTTCAAGGTCACGCTGGATATAGATATCCAAGAATGTAGAGGTACGTCCAAGACTCATTGCTGCTCCGTTCTGCTCCTTGACAGCAGCAAGGTAGCCGAAGTAAAGCCACTGAACGGCTTCCTGAGCATTTGCAGCAGGCTTGGAAATATCGAAGCCATAGATGCTGCCAAGCTCTTTAAGCTCTTGAAGCGCCTTAACCTGGTCGGCAAGCTCTTCACGAAGTCTGATATTCTCGGAAGTCATTCTTACGAGAGAAGTGTCAATCTGATGCTTTTTATCTTGAATAAGTCTGTCTACGCCGTAAAGAGCAACACGGCGATAGTCACCAATGATACGACCTCTGCCGTAAGCGTCGGGAAGACCTGTAATAATTGCGGATTTTCTTGCCATACGCATTTCGGGAGTATATGCGTCAAAAACGCCCTGATTGTGAGTCTTTCTGTATTTCGTAAAGATTTCCACAACCTCAGGGTCAACCTCGTATCCGTTTTCACGGCAAGCATTCTGAGCCATTCTGATACCGCCGAAGGGCTGGAGAGAACGCTTCAAAGGCTTATCAGTTTGGAGACCTACAATTTTTTCAAGGTCTTTATTTATGTAGCCAGCGCCATGAGAAGTAATTGTGGATATAATTTTTGTATCCATATCAAGAACGCCGCCTGCTTCACGTTCCTTCTGAAACAGGTCAAGCACTTCCTTCCACAGAGCCTTTGTAGTTTCTGTCGGTTCGGCGAGGAAAGATGAATCGCCGTCATACGGTGTATAGTTATTCTGAATAAAATCTCTTACGTTGATAGAAGTGCTCCAACGTCCGAGCTTAAAACCTGCCCACTGATATGGGAGTTCCATTGGCTTCATAAACATTCAATCCTTTCAAAAACCATTTCAAACCCATATAAATTATACACCATTTTAATCCGAGTTACAAGTAGCAAATCAATATTTATCAATATATTGATATTTTTTTCATATTTAACACAACATATTGTTTCTTTCGCACAAAATACCTTTGTAGTTGTCAAAACTATTCTCAACTATAACCAACAATGTAAAAAACAGTAAAACAAATTTACATATCAGATAGTAAAAAATTAAAAATACACTTGCATTACCACATTATATGTGATATAATATTATGTATCAAAGCATTAAATCGTACTCCAACCTTATATCATTAAGAAAAAGAGGATTGAAATGAACAACGATATTTTTAAAAATACCGATGAAAGCACAACACGCTTTCTTGCAAATTCGCTGCTTTTCTGTATCGGGCTTTTTGTGGTTACATGGATACTGAATATGACTGGTGTTTTTGTTATTGACAAAACTGCTTTTACTATTGTAACGTTTGCCTGCGGAGTAATTTTCTGTGTACCAAAGGCTGCGCTGCTGATAAGAAAAAAATATGAAGACTGGATAAAATATGCGGTGATAATATGTGCTGTTCTTGCAATAAACCTTGCATACAGCGTATTGACATACCACATGGTAATGATGCTTGCATTTCCGCTTATTATGTCGGTAATGTACTTCGACCCAAAGCTTACTATATTCACCACGGTTTCATCAGTATTTCTTATGACAGCCTCCCACATAATCAGCTTTTTCATTTCCGTTATGGACGACGACCCCCTTGAAAGCCTTCGTGCTATTATGCTGTATGGACTTCTGCCAAGACTTTTCATTTATTGCAGCTTTGCACTGATTTGTTTTGTACTTGGAATTAACACACAGCGGCTTTTCCGCAGACTCAACACACAGAATGCCGAAATTGAACGAAGCAAGAAGGGTCTTGACACGGTTATCAAGGTATCCCGTTCTCTTTACGAAGCAACGGATATGATTGAGCTTGCCAGCCTTATCAGATATGCTGTTTACACCGTTACAACCGAGATGCAGGGCAGCACATCAGCACCTGTAACTGTTGTTGGCTTCAAAAGTGAGGACGGTGTATTCCACTATCTGGACAATAATCTTACTCACGGAACCTGCATTGCCAAGGACGGAAGCCTTGAAACAGTCCTGCCAAATACCAAATTTATCTACCCAATTTCCCGTCAGAAGGTATGGGACGATATTCAGGTGCACGAAAACGGTATAGGAATGACATTCTATGAGCACGGTGAGTTACTTTGCTATATTTCTATGGAATTTCCTGTTGACAGCGATGATACGCTTCTGCACAACACACTCGATATTCTGTATAACAACGTAAGCACTGCTCTCAGACAAACTAAGATGAACAGCGATATTTTCAAGACTCAAGAAGCTATCATTCTTTCCTTTGCGGAAATATCCGAGTCCAAATCCCGTCAGACGGGTCAGCACGTTAAGCGTGTTTCCGAATATATGAAAATTATGGCTGCTTATGACGGCTACTCTGAGGAAGAATGTAACGAAATTGCTCTTGCTGCTATGATGCACGACATCGGCAAGCTTATGATACCGCCTGAAATTCTTGAAAAGCCGTCAAGGTTTACACCAGAAGAATTCGGCATAATCAAGAGCCATGTTACATACGGCGAGGAGCTCCTTCGCAACTCGCCGGGCGAAGTTATGACAATGGCAAGAAGAATTGCTTTACAGCATCACGAACGCTGGGACGGCAGAGGTTATCTTGGATATGCAGGTGAAGATATTGACTATGTTGCACGTTTTGTAGCGGTTGCGGACGTATTTGACGCACTGGTTTCAAAGCGCTCCTACAAGGACGGATGGCCGCCTGATGAAGCCTATGCTGAAATAGTAAAACAAAAAGGAGCACAGTTTGCTCCGCACGCTGTAGATATCTTTGTAAAGAGCTACGACAAAATTCTCGAAATTCTTGCTCAGTACCCTGACCAGGTTGCGCAGTCAGCATAAATTATTTTGGCAAAATAACGAAAAAGCCTTGCAATTGTTGAAAAATATGCTATAATATTCATAATGGTGTATTATTTTGAAAGAGGGGTTACAAATGCCTGATATTATGGCAATCGGTGAAATGCTGGTAGATTTTACCGCTGTCACCAATGAAAACGGGGACATTTACTACAAGCAAAATCCTGGTGGTGCGCCTGCGAATGTTGCGGTTATGACTTCAAAACTGGGTGTATCAAGCGGCTTCATCGGCAAGATGGGCAAGGATATGTTTGGAACATATCTGAAGGAAACCCTCGAAAATGAGGGTGTTGACACTAAGGGCGTAAAGCTTGATAAGGGTTACTCAACTACCCTTGCATTTGTCCGCAAAAACGAGGACGGCGACCGTGATTTTGTTTTCTACAGAAATAACAGTGCTGACCTTAATCTCAGCTACAGTGAGGTTAATCTCAAGCTTATTGACAGCTGCAAGCTGCTCCATTTTGGTGCGCTTCTGCTTACATCTGAACCGTCAAAATCGGCTGTAATAAATACGGTTGAATATGCTAAACAGCAGGGCAAAATCATTACCTATGACCCTAACTGGCGTGAACATCTGTGGTCGTCACGTGCTGAGGCTGTAAAGGCAATGAGAAGTGTGCTTCGCTATGTTGATATTATAAAGGTATCGGAGCTTGAATTGCAGATTATTACGGACAGCGGTAACCTGCTTCCTTCTATTGCAAAGCTGCTGAACGAGGGTGTTAAGGTTGTTTGCATTACTCAGGGCGCAAAGGGCTGTATCATTGCTACAAGAAAGGGCATTGAGCGTTTCCCTACCTTTGACGTGGAAACGATTGATACTCTTGGTGCAGGCGACAGCTTCTTCGGAGCTTTCATTTCACGGATTATCAAGTCGGGCAAGACTATGGACGAGCTTGAAATGGAAAGTCGGATCGTAGCCATGTCGTTCTGTGGGCCAAG
>JAZSHA010000062.1:0-7420 GCA_045533025.1 Oscillospiraceae bacterium | reverse complement strand
GCAGAGCAGCAAACGGCTTTATTCACCTTATCAACTCGGGTGCGGCTGCTGTTGACGCAACAGGTCTTGCAAAGGACGAAAACGGAAATAATCTTATGAAGCAGTGGTGGGATGTTACCGATGAGGACATCAAGGCTATGCTGGCGGCAACTGACTGGTGCCCTGCAAACCTCGGCTATTTCAGAGGCGGCGGATTCTCCTCACACTTCAAGACACAGGCTGAAATGCCCGTAACAATGATGCGTGTAAACATCATCGAGGGTGTTGGACCAACACTCCAGATTGCAGAGGGCTACACTGTAACGCTTCCGGACGATGTTCACAAGCCTCTCGACGAAAGAACAGACAAGACATGGCCAACAACATGGTTTGTTCCTGAGGTTACAGGCAAGGGTGCATTTGCTGACGTCTACTCCGAAATGGCTAACTGGGGCGCTAACCACGGCTCCATCACATACGGTCACATCGGTGCTGACCTTATCACACTTGCTTCTATGCTTAGAATTCCTGTTTCCATGCACAACGTTTCCGAAGACAGAATTTATCGTCCACACTGCTGGGCTGGCTTCGGTACAGCAGACGCAGAGGGCGCTGACTACAGAGCTTGCGCACATTACGGCTCACTTTACAGATAAAAATCAAAGCTGTACGGCAAACACCGTACAGCTTATTTTTTATCTTTTGAATGTGTCAAACATCATAGAAAGGTACACCATATTTATTGAAGAATCATCTGTGCTTGCGGCAACCAGACTGTATATAACGTTGTTTTCTTCATCAGCCAGTGTAAGGTACTGCATAAATCCCAAATCTGTGTCAAGGTCATTCATGACGAGATAATATCCATTCATTCCGTCAATGGCAACCTCGGACATATTGTAGTGCTCATATCCATCAATTTCACCATTCAGCGCAACTGCGACAGATGTTGTATAAGCAATCTGTAAAGCGTCAGGCTCCATATCCTTCATAAGGAAAACAGAAATGGAGGTAGTGCCATCGGGGGAAGTTATGCTGTATTCCTCGGAGGAAACCTCCTCGTAAATCCAGCTTTCGTCGGACTGAATATATCCGCAGGCGTCATTGCCGAATGTAACCGTGCACCTTGCAAAATCTGCAAGAAGCGTTTCATAGTCGGGAATATTCATATCAAAATATGTTTCGGAAGATGTTTCCTCTGTCGATGTTTCCGTAACAGCTTCGGTAGTTTCAGCAGCAGTTGTTGTAGTTTCTTCAGTTGCAGTGGTAGTTGTAGTTTCCGTAGGAATAGCAATTGTTTCAGCCATTGTAATTTCAGCAGTGGTTAAAGCTTCTGTTTCAGCGGCAGTTGTTTCTTCCGATGCCCCTTCGGAACAGCCGCAGAGAAGAACTGTTGAGATTAATAATAAAGATAAAATTTTTGCAGTCAGTTTCATTTTGATTACCCCTTTTATTTTTTGTTCCTTGTATATGCCAAATCTATAGCTTTCAGAAAAGTTGTTCTGTTTTTAACAGCGGTCAGTTCCTTGATACCTGCCGCTAAATAATTGTCAATAAATTCATCAAGCATATTTTCAGTTATGAAAACAGTTTCACCTACTGTCTTTTCCGTGAAATCATGTGACATATCATTTAAAAATTCGTCGATGCTGAAATCAGCGATATCGCAAATTGCTTCATCAGTAAAGTTTGCAGGTGTTTCAAGTATGTTTTGAAGCCCGTATTTTTCCGAAATGTATGAGTTAAGAATATGGTAGTCATTATGAAGAATACTAACTTCTTCCATGTTGCACGGCATTATAAAGCGCCCACAGTAAATATAGTCCCTGTAAAAAGCGTCCTCGACCAAGTGCATATAGTAACCCAGATACAAATCGTCTTTTTGCATCAAATCAAAGTATTGTTCCTTAAATTTATCAAAATCAAAATACCCCTGATTTTTCTCAGCAATCTGCTGTTTGAAATGAGTTTTGTTTCTGTCGGAAACATCTGCAAATGCATCTGGCAATACGCTTCCGAGTAGAAAACGCTGTTTATCTTTAAAGTTGATGTGTTGAGAAAATAATTCACCAAATAGATAGTGAATAGTCCGTTGTGCCATTTGTTCCTCCATTGCTTTTGATATTGCAATTTTAACATTTTATCTCATTAAAGTCAATGATTATGATAATATTGTAATAAAGTGTACCATTATGTAACCAATTGATTACAATATGGATAAAAACAGTTTTTTCTGTAGTAAAAATACTGTTTTCATCGTTATAAATATTAAAGAATAATACAGAAAAATATCGGCAAATAAAATTATTACAGCTTGGTTACAAATTTAAAACTTTTTCTTGTGTAAAAAATATATAAAAATTTAAACAAAAACTGTGGGGTTTGTCAAACTTATTGGAAATTAACAATTTGTTAACAAATAATAATCTGAAAGTATATATAATTGTAATGTATAGTATTTGATTATGTTTTAATGGATAATTGTAAGTAGAACAATACACATATACATATTAAGGAGGGCTCTCCGTTTGTTCGGAGAATAGGGAAATGAAGAAAGTCGCAATTGTATATACCTCAAAATTCGGACATACGAAGCAATATGCTGACTGGCTTGCTGCACATCTTGGTAAGGAGGATGCCGACGTTATCAACGTTGCTACCTTTAACCCTACGCAGCTTCTTGCCTATAAGCTGATTATTTTTGCTTCGGGTGTCTACGGCGATAAAATGCCTGTTATGGATTTTGTCAAGAAAAATATTGCAGGTGTAAGCCCCGCTAAAACTATGTTTATGGCGGTCAGCTGGTACACCACCGATTCTGAAGAAGCCGTTCAGAAGCTTATGGATGAAAACTACCCTGACCAGTTCAAGGGTAAAGTGCCGTTGTACGTTTTAAACAGCGGCATCGATAAGAAAAAGATTTCTGTTGCTGATAAGGCTAAGCTCCTTGCTTCTCAGGTTATGATTGAGAAGAAGGACGGCAGAAGCAATGATGATATCAATATTCTTGCTATTCTCAAGGGTTATTCCGATTCCACTTCTGAGGAAAATCTTGATAGCATCAAAAAGGGTATTGAGGATTTCTTTGACCCGAAGAAGAGTGATGCAGCCAAGGATTTGCCGCCGCTTAAGGCTGACAGAGTTGCACCTGCACCAAGACCTGTAGCAACTCCTGTTCCGACTCCGATTCCTGAATCAAAGCCTGCTGCGGAAGTCAAGCCTGAGCCAAAGCCAGAGCCGAAAGCGGAGCCTGTACCGAAGCCTATGGCTGCCAGTGAGATGACAAGTGATGCTGACGCACTCAGTTCTCTTGAAAATGCGTTCAAGGCTCTCAAGGCACCAAAGCCTGCGGCTGAATCTAAGCCAAAGCCTGAGCCTGCACCGAAGCCTATGGACGTTAGTGAGATGACAAGTGATGCTGATGCATTAAGCTCTCTTGAAAATGCTTTTAAGGCTCTTAATGCACCAAAGTCTGCACCGAAGCCTGAACCGGTGGTTGAAGTTAAGCCTGAGCCAAAGCCTGAACCGGTGGTTGAAGTTAAGCCTGAACCGAAGCCTGAACCTGTAGTCGAGGTTAAAACTGAACCAAAGCCGATTCCGAAAGTTACACCTGCACAGGCAGAAGTTGCGTCTTCTGTAAAGAGTGCAATCAAGGCAATGAAGAACGGTTCAATGAGCACGAACTATTCACCTGCACCTGCTTTTGAAGATATGAAGTCAGAAGACGTTTCTGCAATCGGAAGCTTTGATATGAATATCGGTGCAAGCGAAAAGATTGATGCGGTTGAAGATAGCATAATCCCTGCTATCGGTAATATTGACCTTTCTGCAGATACAGGAATGAGATGGGAGTCTGTAACTAAGGCTGAACAGCCTAAGAATGAAGTATCCGAACCTGCACAGGTTATGAATGAACAGCCGACAAAGGAAGAAAAGGCTCCTGTTAGTGCAGAAGCTCCTAAGAATAGTTATATGGAGCTGTTTGCAAAGCGCAGAAAGAAAGCTGAAGAAGAACCTGCTATTGAGGTTAAACCTGAGCCTGTAGTTGAGACTAAGCCTGAGCCTGTAGTTGAGGTTAAGTCCGAACCTGTTATTGAGGTTAAACCTGAGCCTGTAGTTGAGACTAAGCCCGAACCTGTTGCTGAAGTAAAGCCTTCACCTATTGAAAGACCAACCAGTTCCACTAAACAGGCTGCTGCGGTTGATGTTCTTTCTGAATTTGATTTTCTTTCGGGAGCAGCGACCTCTGCACCTGCTGAGTCTGTAAAGCCTGTAGCTCCTGTTAATACAGCAGTTGATACAACAGCTGCTGTGGATATGGACGTTTATGACTTTATGGACGACAGCAAGCCAAAGGCAAGTAGCCGTGCGCTGAATGCTGTCCAGGACCTTGCAAAGGCAAAGGCTGAGGCTGAAAAGGAAGCTGCTAAGAAAGCGGCTGAGGAAGCAGCAGCTAAGGCTGCAGAACAAAGTGCAGATATCACTCCTGCGGCTGACAACAGCTTTATCGAAAAGATGAAGATGGATATGGCTGCACTTGCCGAGGAAAGTGAGCATGAACTTGAGCAGGAAACAACTTCTGAAAGTGAAGAAATTGATGGCTTTACATTCTCAAATGAGCTTGATTATGACCTCGGTGCTATCGAGATTGATACTCCGCCTATCGGTGAGGTAAGCCTTGAAACCATTCATACTTTTGATGACTTTTCGCCTAAGGAAAGCAGTGCTGACTTCGACTTGAAGAAGCTTCAGGAGGAAATCAACGCTTCGATTGAGTCCAATAAGATAAATAAGGAAAAAATGATGAACCGCTACGGAAAGAAGCAGAAGGAAGAGGTTCACAATCCATTCCTTGTTCAGTTTGAAGAGGACGAAAGCAAGAGCAAGAAGAAAAAGAAGGAAAACGAAATCGGCTCTAAGCGTCTTGAAGACCCACTTGATCCTGATGTTTTCTTCAGCAGACCTAAAAAGAATACGGATTTCATGATGCCTTCGGATACAATGCCCGAAATCAAATTCCGCAATAGATAAAATTTTGAGAGGTACTTAATCGTACCTCTCATTTTTTTGTGTTATTCTGTTGGTGGACATATCATAAATCCCAAGCTCTTCACGCATTTCCGTCATATTTGCCCAGAAACGCTTTGGCATCAAGTTCATTCTGCATCTCGGATTGTAGCGTTCCTTTATGCCAATTGTTCTGTAAAAGCATTTCCACAGCTCACGATAAAGCTCCTCCTCAGCTCCTGCTTCGGGCAGTTCAAAATCAATATTTTCAGCAATCTCAGCCTTGTGGGAAAAATACACCAGCGCCATTCGATGTGTCTTGTCATAAATCAGAAAATTTTCATTTCGGAAACGGTCTGTAAAATGTGCCGCAAGCAGGGGAATGACTTTGTTTTTAGGCTCAATAACAGCCGCAAGATAACCGTTGTAGTCGGAGAAACGCACAAATCCTTTCAGCAGATGCGCTTCATGAGTACAGTGAAAAACAGCTTTGTTTACAGCATTTACCGTGTCATCGGCAAGCATCTGTTCAATGCGGCTTCCGACTTGAAAGCCTTTGTATAGATATTGAAGAATAAGCAAATCCTTATTTTCAGCGCAGGAAAGAAACATTTTGTGTACCGTATCAAGTGTGTCGGGCGTGATTTTCTGCGGTACGGCACGGATTACCCGAGCCGCCTTTTCTGGCACGGTTTCAATTACCCGCACCTCAGAAAAGCTAAACTGCTCAGGCTCACCAACGATGATTTCAGCAGGCATCTCCTTTTGCTCAAAGCATTTGAAAACACAGCACATAAGTCCGTCAAACGTGCCGTCATAGCTGTAAATCACATCTCTCCCGTAAGACATTTTACTCTATCCTCCAATGTTGGTGCAGCGTCAAAAAATGAAAGCTGTTCTCCACTGTAACCATTGTTTTCAAGCTCCCTGACAACACTTGCCGACATCAGCTGCCGCATCATTCCCATTTCAGTATAAATCAGACCGTCAGCACGCTTACCCATACAAAGAATAAAGTACACCGCACGTTTCAGCACAACACCAAGTTTTTTCAAATCCTTGTAATCAAGCTTGGCCTGACGTCGTGCCACAATAATTCTCTGCGCCGATTTAACGCCAATCCCTGGCACACGAAGCAGCATTTCGTATGGCGCACGATTAATTTCCAGTGGAAATAGTTCAGGGTGGTGCACCGCCCAATTGCATTTCGGGTCAAGCAGCGGATTAAAGTCCTGATGCTGTTCGTCGAGAATTTCTCCAGCCGTAAAGCCGTAAAAACGCAGCAGCCAGTCAGCCTGATAAAGACGGTGCTCACGGAGTAAAGGCGGCTTTTCGTCAGCAGGCTGAATAAATTTGCTGTCCCCGACAGGGACGTAAGCTGAGTAAAAAACACGCTTCAAGCTATATTTTTTATACATAGCCTCCGATAAGCGAAGTATCTGAAAATCCGTGTCGGGAGTCGCACCAATAATCATTTGCGTGCTTTGTCCCGCAGGAGCAAATTTCGGTGCACTTTTGTATTTTACAATTTCATAGCTGTTCTGCTGAATTTGCCGTGTTATCTGTCCCATCGGGAGCAAAATGGATTTTTTCGATTTGTCGGGAGCCAGCCTGTCAAGGCTTTTCTGTGACGGTAGTTCAATATTCACACTGATTCTGTCAGCAAGCGTGCCAAGCTTTTCAATAAGCTCAGGGCTTGCACCAGGGATAGCTTTTGCATGGATATAGCCGTTGAATTTGTATTTCACACGAAGAATTGTCAGTACCTCAATAATCTGTTCACAGGTATAATCGGGACTCTGAATAATTCCTGAGCTGAGAAACAGCCCTTCAATATAGTTTCTGCGGTAGAAATTTATAGTCAGCTCAGCTATTTCATCGGGAGTAAACCTTGCCCTTGGTACATCATTGCTTCGACGATTTATGCAATATTTGCAATCGTAAAGACAGTAGTTTGTCATCAGTACTTTAAGCAGAGAAATGCATCTGCCGTCCGAGGCAAAGCTGTGGCAAATTCCGCAGGCAGAAGCACTTCCTATTCCGTCGGAATGTCCCCCTGAACGGTCAACTCCGCTTGATGTACAGGCAGCATCAAATTTAGCTGAGTCGGCAAGTATTTTCAGCTTTTCTGTGATATCCACATTACCCCTCCTTTACGCAACAAATGTTCTGATACGATTATACTATAGAACGCTTGTTCTGTAAATTGACGTTTTTAACAAGCTTTACACATAAAATTCAGCACATTTGTGCTATTTTGAGTAAGCAAATTTTTATAAAGGTATTGCATTTTTCTGTCTGTAATGGTATAATAATTAACACGCCTCCATAGTTAAATGGATATAATAAACCCCTCCTAAGGGTTAGTTGTGGGTTCGATTCCCGCTGGGGGTGCCAAACACAAATATAAACGAAAAACAGAGCCGCTGTAACT
>JAZSHA010000085.1:0-9233 GCA_045533025.1 Oscillospiraceae bacterium | reverse complement strand
AACTGCAGTGAAAAAATCATTAAATCTTGATGATAGACTTCAAGCTATCATTCAGAACGATTACAATTCGATGACCGTTAATATTGATAATGCGGTTACCGTAATTAAAGAATTGGCTGAAAAAGAGCAATGCAGTATGCCCAAGTATGATTTCTCAGGCCCAGAACATTTGGGATACGATAAAGATGGGAATCCAATATGGCATTGTTCAAGCTCAATTGTAAATGATATTACAAGCCGTTTCGATATTATGGGCGTTGTGGGCAACGGCGCTACTCATCTTAAACAGCAGGAAGCTGGTATCAAGGACGCTGACCTGCTCATTGCAGTTACAGGCTCTGATGAACTTAATCTGCTTTGCTGTCTGATTGCCAAAAAAGCAGGTAACTGTCAGACAATTGCCCGTGTGAGAAGTCCTGAATACAGTATGGAAGCTCCGTACCTTAAAGAGGAGCTTGGTCTTGCAATGGTTATCAACCCTGAGGCTGCGGCTGCGGCTGAAATTGACCGCGTGCTCCGTTTCCCGTCGGCTATAAAGATTGATACTTTTGTAAAGGGCAAGGTTGAGATGCTGAAATTCCGTTTGCCCGAGGAAAGTCCCCTTGTTGGCTGTGCGGTAAAGGATATGGCTTCAAAATTCCACTGCGATGTACTTGTATGTACTGTTGAACGTGATGATGATGCGTTTATTGCAAAGGGTGATTTTGTATTTGAGGGCAAGGACATTATTTCCATTATTGCTTCTCCGAGAAACGCAAATGATTTTTTCCGCAAAATCAAGTATAAAATCAATTCTGTCAAGGACGCTATGATTGTGGGCGGCGGTGAAATTACCTACTACCTTTGCGAAAGGCTTCACCGTGCAGGTATTCCTGCAAAGATTATTGAAAAGGACAGAAAGCGCTGTGAGGAGCTTTGCTCGCTGTGGCCTGAAGTTATTGTAATCAACGGTGACGCTGCTGAACGTGAAACACTTATTGAGGAAGGCATCGAAAACGCAGGAGCTTTTGGTGCGCTGACAAATATGGACGAGGGAAATATTCTTCTTTCACTCTTTGCTCAGAGCGTGAACAAAGGTAAGCTGGTTACAAAAATCAATCGTATCGACTTTGATGATGTTGTCAAGCATCTTGACCTTGACACAACTATTTACCCTAAAAATATTACGTCGGATATGATTCTGCGTTATGTCCGTGCTATGAAAAAGACTATCGGAAGCAATGTTGAGACTTTGTACAGCGTTATCAAGGGCAAGGTTGAGGCGGCTGAATTTTTCATCAAGGAAAGTTCGGGTATTACCGACAAGCCTCTTTTTGAGTTAAAGCTGAAAAACGACATTCTCATTGCTGCAATTTTCCGAGGAAGAACGGTTATCATACCAAGAGGTAATGACATCATTCAGAAGGGTGACTCAGTTGTAATTGTTTCGAGAGTTGCGGCGCTTCACGATATTGATGATATTCTTATGTAACGGGGTTTAAGATGAATTACAGAATGATTAGATATATCCTCGGCTGGATATTGATTTTCTCGTCACTTTTTATGATTGTGCCGATGATTACTGCATTGGCATACACCGAAAAGCAGGGACTTGCATTCCTTCTTGCGGCAGGAATAAGCGGGGCACTGGGCGGACTTTGCGTACTGAAAAAGCCTGCGAAAACCGAGCTACACGCAAGAGACGGCTTTGTAATTGTTTCGCTCAGCTGGATTGTTCTCAGTCTTTCGGGCTGTATGCCGTTTATATTTTCGGGAGCAATCCCACACTTTGTTGACGCACTTTTTGAAACAGTTTCGGGCTACACAACAACGGGTGCATCAATTCTTACGGAGGTTGAAAGTCTGCCGAAATGCGTGCTGATGTGGAGAAGCTTCATACACTGGATTGGCGGTATGGGTGTGCTGGTTTTCATTATGGCGTTTATGCAGCTCAGCGGCGGACAGAATATGCATCTTATGAAAGCAGAGAGCCCAGGGCCGTCAGTAAGCAAGCTTGTTCCGAGGGTGCGTACTACGGCACTGATACTTTACTCGATTTATTTTGTGCTGACGCTTGCTGAATTCGTGATACTGCTTTTTGCTGATATGAGCGTTTTTGATGCGCTGAACACTTCCTTTGCAACAGCAGGCACAGGCGGTTTTGGCGTAAAAAACACAAGTCTTGGCGGCTTTTCACCTGCGATACAGATAATTGTTACGGTATTTATGATGCTGTTTGCCACAAATTTCAGCAGCTACTATCTGATTATGAAGGGCAGCTTCAAAGACGCTTTCAACAGCGAAATAAGGCTGTTTTTCGCAATTGCAATTACTGCGGCGATAATTATTGCGGTAAATATTTCCGATATGTACGGAAGCTTCGGCGAGGCGGCAAGGCATTCCGCCTTCACTGTTGCGTCGGTTATGTCCACAACAGGCTTTGCAACAACTGACTTTAACCTCTGGCCTGAGCTTTCACGAAGTCTTGTTGTAATACTTACATTTGTCGGCGGCTGTGCGGGAAGCACCTGCGGCGGCATCAAGATTTCAAGAATTATCATTCTTTTCAAGAGTATGGGCAAGGAACTGCAGAACCTTGTTCACCCGAAGCAGGTCAAGAAAATTGTTATTGACAAGCGTCCTGTTGAGCATGAGGTTGTACGTTCAGTAAATGTTTATATGGTTTGTCTGGTAATGATTTTCGTTCTTTCTCTGCTTGTCATTTCCTTTGACAATCACGATTTTACCACAAACTTTACGGCAGTTGCAACCTGTTTGAACAACGTTGGTCCGGGTCTCAATATGGTTGGTCCTATGGGGAATTTTGCAGGCTTCTCACCTGTATCGAAAACAATGCTGATTTTCGATATGCTTGCAGGACGACTTGAACTGTTCCCTGTTCTGCTGCTGTTCTCGCCTGTCACCTGGAAAAAATAAAAACAAAGTCACAGTACATTCTTCGTACTGTGACTTTTTGTTTTGGTTCAAATTACATCACTGTCAAGAATAATAGTAAAAGGTCCGTCGTTAAGCAATTCAACCTTCATGTCTGCGCCGAAAATACCCTTTTCGGTATGAAACTGCTTTGCGCACTCGGCAATAATGTACTCATAAAGCTCGTTTGCCATATCGGGCTTGCCTGCGTTGATGAATGAGGGACGATTGCCCTTTTTGCAGTCAGCATAGAGGGTAAACTGTGAAATCAGCAGAAGCTCTCCCCCGACATCTGCGAGGGCAAGGTTCGTTTTGCCGTTCTCGTCATCAAAGATACGCAGACCCAGCATTTTCTTGATAAGTCGGTCGGCTTCGGCTGTTGTATCGGTCTGTGACACGCCGATGAGCACCATAAATCCCTTGCCGATTTTACCTACGATTTCGCCGTCTACCTTTACGGAAGCGTGGGTTACACGCTGAATTACAAATTTCATAGTATACCTCTTTTCCTGTTCAATAGGAACATTATACCACGAAATTTTTATATGTACAAGTTAAAAATTCTTTTTCAGGTTTTCCATTGCGTCGATAACCTTATCGCACCAGTTGTCGAACTCCTCGTCCTCCACCTGCAGTTCCTTGTGTGCAAGCATATACTCAACGGCAATCTTTATACCCTCCTCGGCACGGATTGTTGCGTTGAATTCAGGAACAGCTGCTTTTACCTTAGAGTTGTCGAAAACAACTGTATTAGCCTTGTCGCCGATAAGACCGCCCTGAAAATCGTAGTTACTCAGCTCGTGCAGCATCTGAGAGGAAACGTAATACGGCTTCAGTTCAACACCAAGGCTGTCTGCGATTGCCTTATAAATCTGGTTCCACGTCACGCTTTCGTCGCTTGTGATGTGGAAAGCTTCGCCGATTGCGTGTGGGTTGCCGATAAGACCAACGAAGGCAACTGCAAAATCCTCGTTGAAAGTGATTGTCCAAAGGGTTGTTCCGTCGCCGTGAATGATAACAGGCTTGCCGTCAATCATTCTTTTCAGCACCTGCCAGCAGCCCTTGTTGCCGTGAACTCCGAGAGGGACACTTCTTTCGTCATATGTATGGCTTGGGCGGATAATTGTTACGGGGAAGCCGTTTTCACGGTACATTTTCATAAGGTACTCCTCGCAGGCAATTTTGTTACGGGAGTATTCCCAATATGGGTTTGCAAGGGTTGTGCCCTCGGTAATTTTATAGTGGCGCACGGGCTTATGGTAGGCTGATGCAGAGCTGATGTAGAGAAACTGCTTTGTTTTGCCGTTAAACAGGCGGTAGTCACGTTCAAGCTGTGCAGGGACAAATCCGATAAAGTCGCAGACAGCGTCAAAGGTCATACCTGCAAGCTTTTCAGTTGCTTCCGCTTCATTGTTGATATCCGCGCAGATTGTTTTCACGCCCTCAGGGAGAGTATCGTTGCGTGTTCCGCGGTTGAGGATATAGACCTCGTGACCTTTTTTTACAAGGAGTCGGGTTATAGCGCTGCTGATTGTACCTGTGCCGCCGATTAACAATACTTTCATTTTTACCATTCCTTTCATTTTTTGTGGATAACCGATATCCGTTGTCAACCTTATTGTAACATATATTGGTTGATAAGTCTACAATTATGTGTTAATATTTATAACGAAATATCAGATTTGCAGATTTATTTTGTTGACATATTCCAAAAAAAATGATATAATCTTTTTAATCTTAACCACATGTGAAAGGATTTTAAACTATGGCTTTCTGGAACAAACCTCAAGATGCTGCACCAGCACCTTCCCCTGCACCTGTTTCCTCCCCTGCGAAATTTGTTGACGCTGATGACTTTTTCAAGGATATGGGCAGAAAGCCCAAGGTTGTTGAGGAAAAAGAAGTAAAATCAATTGAAACTCCCGAGGTTACGGGACTTCGTGAAGGGCCTGCTCCTGTGCCTGAGTGTACGCTTACAAACTACGAAAATGAAATAAATACTGACGGACTTATTGACAAGGCTGCTCTTGATGACGGTCAGTATCACGGCTTTATGGAGGACAGACCCTCTGATGAGGAGGTTGCCGCTAAGGAAGCTGCTGCTGCAAGAAAGGCTGCTGCAAATCAGCCTGTATTCAATGACCCTGACGATTTTTTCAAGGATATGGGCAAAAAAGCAGCCAAGCCTAAAGAGCTTGCTCAGATTGATACTCCTGATGTTGTCGGACTTCGTGAGGGGCCTGCTCCTGTGCCTGAATGTACACTTGCTGATTTTACTGCCGAAATCAACACGGACGGGCTTATTGACAAGGCTGCTCTTGATGACGGTCAGTATCACGGCTTTATGGACGAGGCATAATTACAGGCTGCTGCATCTTATGATGCGGCAGTTTTTATTGACAAAGTATTGTCAATTTGCATAAATGTTACTTTTTTGACATATTTAACAGTTTTTTCTCTTGAAATATATTTAAATGTATGCTATAATATATTCTGTATTAATATATTAAAGTTCAAATGCGCTTTTGTATTGCTTGTTATTTCACCTTTGAGTTTTTTCAGAGGCTTTATCTATAAATTTGTGGGGGTTATGAAAATGAACGGCGTAACTAAAAAAATTCCTGCTGTTGCCAATGTTCTTGTTGTTGATGATAATGTAATCCTTCTCCGTACGGTAAAGGAAATGCTTGATTCAAAATATAATGTTTCCATTGCTACTTCCGGTGAACAGGCTTTCAAGTCAATTGCCAGAAGAAAGCCTGATGTTATTCTTCTTGATTATGAAATGCCTGAGATGAACGGCGAAGAAGTTATAACACAGCTTCGTGAAGATGAAACAACAGCTAATATTCCTGTTCTTTTTCTGACGAGCAGTGCTAACCGTGAGGTGGTAAAGAAGCTGATTATGCTCAATCCTGACGGATATATGCTCAAGCCTCCCAATAAGCAGACTATGATTGACCACATTGAAGAGGTTCTCGGCGGTAAACAAGGAGAGGTATTATGACTCACATTTTTATCATCAATCCCTTTGCTGGACATCAGACCTTTGCTGACGACCTGCGCACAAAGCTTGCAACGGTAAAAAGCCTTGATTACTTTGTGTTCAACACTCGATACAGGGGCTATGAAACTGAACTTGTAAGAAAAATCCTTCACATTTTTGAGGGGGAGAAGCTTCGTTTTTATTGCTGCGGCGGTTCCGGAACTATGCGCAATATGCTTAACGGCTTCGACAGCCTTGATGATGTGGAGGTTGCTTTTTTTCCATGCGGTCTTACTAATGACTTTTTAAAAAATTTTGGCAAAGATGCGGCTCGTTTCCACAACATTGAGGAGCTTATATACGGCGATGTGATAAAGGTCGACTACATAAAGTCAAACCATGGCATTGCGCTTAATTCTCTCTCAAGCGGTTTGGACAGCAACTGCTTGAGAAAGATGAACGATTTCCGAATTGCACGCTTTATTTCAAAAGATATGCCTTACAGCCTTGCTACGCTTTATTCGATTTTTGTTTCAAATCCTCACGAATATGAAATTACTCTTGATGATGAAAAAATCAATGGCAAATTTGCGGAAATTTTTATCGGAAACGGCTGTGTATTCGGAGGAAATATGTTTTTTGCAGAAAAGACCTGCATCAATGACGGCAAGGCTATTTCACGAATTGTAGGCAACAAAAAGGCTTTCACACTTCTTCCTGCACTTATGGATTTGCTGAACAAAAAATATCACAAACTTGAAACTAATATGCTTTGCGGCGAATGCAGCAAGATTACAATAAAGAGAACAAGCGGTTCTCCTTTCTCTATAAATCACGACGGCGACCTGATTAACAATGTTACAACTTGCGAAGCGGAAATTATTCACAAGGGGCTTAATCTTGTTGTACCGCAGGGTGTAAGAGTATATGAGGAGGAGAAAAGATGAGGTCACAGTTTCGGACGGGATGCGCAACCAACTCGTTTTTTTATGTTTTTATGGGAATTGCGGCAATTATTATGGCTGTTGCCAACAACAGATTTCCGCTTCCGATGTTGATTTGCTTTATTGTTTTTTTCGTCGGTACAACAACTGCATTTGCTGTTGCTGCAAGGAAAACAAAGAAATATACGCTTTACGGCGTGCTTCAGATGATGGCGTTTGTTATTCTGAACTGCTTTGTGTCAATTGCGTTCGACTCTGCACAGGCTTTCATTTACGCGATGTGCTTCAGCACCATTCTCGGCTTTGTATTCATTGATGTTAAGGTTTCAAAATTCCAATTCATACAAAGCGGTATCATTGTTATTATTGCGGCGGCTTTTATAAGCTATTACACGGGCTCTAAACAGACTATGCTTGCTTACACCTTCGGAACGGTGGTGCTGCTGGTTATGAACTGGGTAATTGTCAGTATGGCAAATCACATCAAGTTCCAGTACCGAAAAAATGCTGAACAGGAACGAAGTCTTGATGATATGCTGAAAGTTGTTGAGGCAAAATGTGACGAAGCGCAGAATGCTACCAAGGCAAAATCCAACTTTCTTGCTCATATGTCCCACGAAATCAGAACGCCTATAAACGCTGTTATAGGTATGAACGAAATGATTTTGCGTGAAAGCAAGGACAAGGATATTCTGAAATATGCGTCGGAAACAAAAAATGCGGCTGATTCGCTGCTGGGTATAATCAACGATATTCTTGACATTACCAAAATTGAGGCAGGCAAGCTTACTCCTGTTTATGCGGAATACAAGCCTGCAAAATTAATCAACAACATATATAACTTAATCCGTTTTAAAGCTGAGGATAAGGGGCTTGAATTCAAGGTTGTCGTTGACGAAAGAATTCCGTGCAGACTCAGGGGCGACGATATAAGACTGAAACAGATTGTACTTAATCTGCTGAGCAATGCGGTGAAATACACTCGCAAGGGCAGCGTTGTTTTTGAGGTGCAGTACCTCGGCGACGGAAGACTTTATTTCAGTGTCAAGGACACGGGCATAGGCATCAAGGAAGAGGATATTGAGTTGCTGTTTGAAGCGTTTGCACGAATGGACGAAAAGGTCAACAGAAATATTGAGGGTACGGGTCTTGGTCTTAACATTACCTCATCGCTGTTGAAAATGTTCGGAAGCAAGCTTGAGGTTGCCAGTCAGTATGGTACAGGCTCATTCTTTGCGTTTGAAATTGCTCAGGAGATTATTGACCCAACACCTATTGGGAAAATTGACCTGAGCGACGTGGAGTATGAACGCAAGAGCTATATGGCACAATTCTCTGCTCCTGACGCAAAGGTACTTGTGGTTGACGATAATGAAATGAACCGAAAAGTTTTTATCAATCTGCTGAAAAAGACAAAGATAAACATTTCAGAAGCCGCAAGCGGTATGGAATGTGTTGAAAAGATAAAGCAGACGAGATTTGATATTATTTTTATGGACCATATGATGCCTGTTATGGACGGTATTCAGGCTCTTGAACGGGTAAGAAATGACGAGGAAAGTCTTTGCAAGGACGTACCAGTTATTGCGCTGACAGCAAATGCGCTTGCGGGTGCAAGGGAATTTTATTTGGAAGCAGGCTTTAACAATTTCCTTTCAAAGCCGATAAATCCGCAGAAGCTTGAAAAGATGATTTCTGCTGTTTTGTCTCCTTCACTTATAAGCGTTGCAGAAGACGAACCCGATAATTCAGAGATAATTGAGCTTCCTGTTATCAATGGCATTGACTGGAACTATGCACGGCTTCACTTTGAAGATGACAAATCTATGCTTGAAACAATTGATATGTTCCGAAGGTCGGTTGCAAAGGATACAGATGAGCTTGACAGCTTTTATTTCAATCTTGACTCTCAGGATGCTGTTAAAAGTTACCGCATTAAAGTTCACGGCATGAAAAGCACGGCTTCTCTTATCGGAATAATCCGTCTTTCCGGAATGGCTATGGAGCTTGAAGAGGCTGCGCGAAAAGAAGATGTTGACACAATAAAGTCGCTTCATCCTATGTTCATTAAAAGCTGGAAGGAATATTACAGTGAACTCGGCTGTCTTTTCAACAATTCTTCAGCTGCAAAAAAAGCTTCCGAAAGCCGTGACGAGATACTCGGAATTTTCGAAGAAATACGAAATGCGGCTGAACAGATGGACGTTGATGTGCTGGACAAAATGTCCAAAAAGCTTGAGGAATATAATTTTGAGAGCGAGGCTGCTGAAAAAATTGAAGAAATCAAAGCAGCCATATTCAACTTTGAGGTTGAAAAGCTTGTGGACTGCTACTATGAATAAAACGAAAGACCTGCTGTAAAAGCAGGTCTTTTTATATGCCGTATTTGA
>JAZSHA010000019.1:0-43655 GCA_045533025.1 Oscillospiraceae bacterium | reverse complement strand
TGATAATGCCGTAAAAAGTCGGCTTACTTGCCAAGAAGTTCAATACCCTTAGCAATACGGGCAAGGCTCTCCTTTTTGCCGAGGATAGCCGCAAGCTCAACTCCGCCGCCAGGTGTGGACTGCTTGCCGGAGAGAGCCGCTCTGATTGGGAGGAGCATCCAGCCGTTCTTTACGCCGAGAGCTTCAATCTTAGTGAAAAGTGCGGAGTGGATATTTTCCTCTGTCCACGCATTATCATCAATACCCTCGAACACCTCAGCAGCTGCTTTAAGTGCTTCAAGGCTTGTTTCGGGAGTAGTCTTCATCTTCTTGTTGAAGTAAAGGTCAGTGCTGTATTCACGGAGTTCGTCAATGAAGTCAACCTTTTCAGGGATATCTGTTAAAAGCTCAGTACGTGGCTGAAGTGTCTTTACGAGAACGTCAAGGTCAATGTCCTCACTCTTGCAGGTCTGTCTGATGTAAGGAAGGGCAAGAGCCTTGAATTCGTCAAGAGGAAGCTTCTTTATCCATTCGAAGTTGATAGCCTTCATCTTCACAGGGTCAAAGATAGCAGGGGACTTGGAAAGACCGCTAATATCGAATTCCTGTACAAGCTCTTCAAGAGTAAAGATTTCCTGTTCACCCTTAGGTGCCCAGCCGAGAAGAGCAATATAGTTGAGGATAGCAGGAATGTAGAAGCCCTTTTCCACGAAGTCGCCGAAGTAAGCGTCGCCGTCACGCTTGGAAAGCTTGTGAGTAGCGTCACGCATGATGTGTTCAACGTGAATATAGGTAGGAACTTCCCAGCCGAATGCCTCGTAGAGCAGGTTGTACTTAGGTGCGGAGGAAAGATACTCGTTGCCGCGTACAACGTGGGTGATGCCCATAAGGTGGTCGTCAACAACGTTAGCGAAGTTATATGTCGGCATACCGTCAGCCTTGAGGAGAATCTGGTCGTCAAGGTCAGCGTTCGGCACGGTAATGTCGCCGTAAAGCTCATCGTGGAAAGTAGTTGTGCCGTCGAGAGGAACCTTCTGACGAATTACATAAGGTACGCCCTCTGCAAGAAGCTTGTCCACCTCTTCCTGTGGGAGTTCACGGCAATGTCTGTCATAAGTCGGAGTGATACCCTTTGCACGCTGTTCCTCGTGAACCTGTTCCATACGCTCCTTGGTGCAGAAGCAGTAGTAAGCGTGGCCCGACTTGACAAGCTGTTCAGCGTATTCCTTGAAAAGACCCATACGCTCGGACTGAATATACGGACCAACAGGACCGCCGATATCAGGACCTTCGTCCCATTCAAGACCGCACTTGCGGAGTGTATCATAAATTACTTCTGTAGCGCCCTCAACAAATCTGCCCTGGTCGGTGTCCTCAATACGGAGAATGAACTTGCCCCCGTATTTTCTTGCGATAATATAAGTGTAAAGTGCAGTACGAAGATTGCCGATATGCATATAGCCTGTTGGACTTGGTGCAAATCGTGTTCTTACATTTGCTGTATTCATTTTTATCAATCCTTTCTTTTAATACAAATTGCCTAAAATACCCCTTATTCCGTCATTGTCAAGAGGATTTGAGCCCACCGTATTTCGGTAAGCAAGCCATTGGGGCGTTTGACCGTAATTTGTCTCGTTGTTTATGTAAGCTCCGTTTTCAATAAGAATACGGAGGATTTCCTCACCGGGGTCATCATTAAGATTATCGGCAACAATTGCCACAGGTGTATATCCGCAGAAATCACGGTGATTTACGTCAGCACCGTTTTCTATAAGAAGCTGAACAATTTCCGTATCCTCACGGTAAATAGCGTACATAAGGGGAGTATAACCGCATTTGTCACTATTGTTGTAGTAGCTGTATTCGTCCTCTACCATATGACGGCTGTTGTTCTTTTGATGCTCATAGCTTACAGCGTTTACGTCTGCACCGTACTCAATGAGAAGCTCAATCATAGCAACCTCGTCAGCAGTAACCTCATAGTCAACGGGGTCTTCAAAGCTGTCGATAAAGCCGTGACTTTCGCAAAGCACCGTCAGCAAAGTCTTTTCGCCGTCCTTTGCAGGCTCATTGCTCTCCAGCGTGCAATCGGGGTCAACTCCCTTTTTCAGCAGTTTTTCCACCCGTTCGTAATTGCCGCAGGTTACATTATACGCAAGGGAGTTATAGTCTTCAATGGCAGATTGCACCATACCTACGGCAAAAGCTATTACCATATAGACAAGGGGTGCAAAATTGAGAATGGAAAGAATTCTCGGTATGAGATACCATTTCCGAGGTTTTTTTGCGCCTTCTTCCGTTTCGGCAAGCTTTTTATTGTAGCGGTGTTTCATTACTGCTGATATAATCAGAAATACAACCGCCGACGTAAACAGCACGCCGACTACGATGAGAAACATAACAACTCCCATCATAAATATGCCCATAAATGCCATAATGTCAACCCCTTTATGTTAATAATTTTCAGCCGTCTTTATATCCTCAGAAATCTGATTTTTCAGCTGTTCAACGTTTTCAAACTTTCTTTCATCACGGATAAAGGAAACCAGCGAAACCTTTGCAACCTCGCCATAAAGCTCGCCGCCCTCAAAGTCGATTATGTAGGTTTCCGCAAGGGGCACGTCGCTTCCCACGGTAGGCTTTACACCAACATTGGTAATGCTACGATAAATTCTGCCCCATACTTCCGTGCGGGAAACGTACACGCCGAATTTGGGTGTAACCTGTCGTTTGGAGAGATACTGGTTGATAGTCGGGAAATCAAGGGTACGTCCAAGCTGTCTGCCATAGGCAACGGGAAGCTTGAAGGTGAATTTCGAATCCAACAGGGAATTGGCAAGTTCAATCTGACCGTCAGCAATAAGCTCTCTTATCATAGTTGAGGAGATACGCTGTCCGCCGTCTTCAAGTACGGGGGCAACTGTGCGCACCTGAATACCTCTTTTACGGCACATCTTGTCCAGTTCTGCGACTCCGCATTCAGCGCCCTTGCCGAAGCGGAAATCCCGACCGCAGATAACGAACTTTGCCGAAAGCTTGTCGCAGAGAACAAGCTCAACGAATTCCTCGCCGCTTAAATTCTTGAAGTTGAGAAAATCGGGGGAGTAGATATATCGTACACCGAGTTTGTCAATAAGCTCGAATTTCATATCCCTTGAATGAATATATTTCACACCGCCATCACCCTTTGATGTAACGGTAGCGGTTTCAAAGGTGAACACGGCAGGGTCAATTCCCGGCATTTGCTCCGCAATGTCGATAGCGGTACGGATAACCGTGCGGTGTCCGTGGTGGATACCATCAAAAAGCCCCATAGCAACAGCAGTGCTGTTCTTCGGTACGTCATTTGTACCTGTTAAATCGACCATTCGTGTTCACTTCCTTTCTTAAAGGTAAAATGTTTTGTCAACTCTCAGAACGCCGTTCTCTCTATCAGGGACAGCTGTTCCGATGAAGCCCTTTTCGCCGTAAACGCTGATACGCTCAGCGGTTATGTCTGTTCTTATTTTTGTCAGGTCAAGCTTTATACCGTTGCGGTACATTCTCTCCTGTGCGCCGTGAAGCATAAGCTTCGGCAGGTTGGCGAAAACATCTTCAACAGGTTTAAGAAACTGTTCAAAGTTCCGTTCACACTCAGCTTCACGCTGCAAATCCTCGATTGTAACGCAGTCATCAAGTGAAAATCCGCAGGCGGTTGTTCTGACAAGTGAAGTCATAATTCCGCCGCAGCCAAGTGTGTCGCCAATGTCATTTATGAGGGTTCTGATGTATGTTCCCTTTGAGCAGGAAACTGTCAGCACGCCGCACTTTTCAGCTTCGTCAAACTCCGCAAGCTCAAGCTTATATATAGTCACTGGGCGAGATTCACGCTCAACCTCGATACCCTGTCTTGCAAGGTCATACAGTCTTTTTCCATTAACAGAAACAGCAGAGTACATTGGCGGAACCTGCATAATCTCTCCACGGAATTTTTCCAGTGCAGCTAAAAGTTTTTCTTCTGTGACAGCAGACGGGTTACGCTCATTTGTTACAGTACCAGTGCTGTCCTGAGTGTCGGTTGTTATGCCAAGCTTGAAACCTGCACTGTAAATTTTATCGTGGTCGGGGAGAATGTCGCAGGCTTTTGTTGCACGTCCCACAAAAACGGGGAGCACACCCGTAGCCATCGGGTCAAGCGTGCCTGCGTGACCCAAGCGTTTGATTTTCAGTATTCCTCGCATTTTAGCGATAACATCAAAGCTTGTGAAACCTTGTGGTTTGTTCACGCAGATTACTCCGCACAATTCTTCATTATTTACGCAAGCCATAAGTCAATCCCCATAGCAGGTGCAATAGCTGAAAGAAGACTGAGCTTGACATCATCAAGGCGTCCTTCAAGGGTGCAGCCTGCCGCCTTGACGTGGCCGCCGCCACCGAATTTCTGACAGATTGCGGAAACATCTATATCGGAAGCGGAGCGCATAGAAATCTTGAATTTGCCTTCGTCCTTTTCCTTTATAATAACGCCAACCTGAACTCCCTCAGCTTGAACGCTCATACCTGCGATGCCCTCAAATTCTTCCTGAGCAAGACCTGCTTTTTTCATAGTATCAAGAGTAACTGCAACCATTGCGCATTTGTCATCAAGGTAGTATTCCATAGCTGTTAGAATGTGCTGTTCAACCTTTAAGCGGGCTTTGCTCTTGGTGTCGAACATTTCACGGTTAATCTGTTCAAGTCTGATACCGCAGTCCATAAGGTGTGCGGTTATGATGTGGCAAAGCTGAGTTGTGTTGCCGTACTTGAAGCAGCCCGTATCGGTTGCAATACCTGTATAAAGGCACTCGGCAATCTGTTTTGTAAACTTGATACCCATTTCATTTAACACCTGATAGATTACCTCGCAGGCTGCCGCTGCATCAGGATTAACCAGCAGTCGCTCAGCATAGTGAAGGTTTGAAATGTGGTGGTCGATGCAGAGATTTACATAGTCACCGTATTGTGCAAGGCGTGTGCCCAGAAGTTTTTTATCGGCAACGTCAACCGCTACGATAGTTTCGGGAGAAAATTTCTGTGGCTTGTAGCCTTCATACATAAAATGGTATCTTTTCGGAAATTCATCGGAGCAAAGTACGTTGGCTTTTTTGCCAATCTGGCGCAGGGCATAGCAAAGACCGAAGCCGCTGCCCATAGTGTCGCCGTCAGGGCTCTGATGAGTGAGAATATAGTAATTATCGTGATTTTTAAGGAATTCGGCTGTTTCTGTCAGACTTATATTCATATAGCGTCACTCCTTTCATAATTTTTATTCTTTGTCACTATCTTCTGCGGTGTCGATAGATTCAAGCATTTTTGCAATTTCTGCGGAATGTTCAATAGAGTTGTCAGCGATAAATTTCAGCTCAGGGCACTTTTTAAGACGCAGCTTGTTGGAGATATGACGTCTTATCATACCAGCAGCGCTTTCCAGTCCCTTTACAGCAGACTTTGAAGCTTCAAAGCCTGTCAGGTCGGAAATGTAGACCTTGCAGTGGGAGCCGTCGCCTGAAAGCTCTGTTCTAACAACGGAAACAAAGCCGCCGTTTACTCTTGGGTCCTTGATTTCCTCACGGATAAGAGCTGAAATTTCTCTCTTGATATCCTCGGACAAGCGTCCGTTTCTGAAATTAGGCATATATAACTCCTTTAGGATTTGTATTTTGGGTACCGCAGATTTCTGCGGTACCATATTATTTGGATTAGTCAGGACGGTATTCTTCCATGAAGTATGCTTCGAAGATATCGCCCTCACGGATATCGTGGAACTTTTCAAGTGTGATACCGCATTCGTAGCCTTCAGCAACTTCCTTTACGTCGTCCTTGAAACGCTTGAGGCTGGACATCTTGTCGTCAGCGATAATGATACCGTCACGAACAACACGGATTTCAGCGTTTCTTGTAATCTTACCGCTGAGAACGTAGGAGCCTGAAACTGTACCAACGTTGGAAATCTTGTATACCTGACGAACCTCAACACGGCCGAGGTTAACCTCGCGGTACTTAGGTGCAAGCATACCCTTCATAGCGGTTGTGATTTCTTCGATTGCGTCATAGATAATTCTGTAAAGACGGATATCTACGCCGTCACGTTCAGCACTGTCAGCAGCAACAGGGTCAGGACGAACGTTGAAGCCGACAATGATTGCGTTGGAAGCACTTGCGAGCATTACGTCACCCTCGGAAACAGCACCAACTGCGCCGTGGATAACACGAACACGAACTTCGTTGTTGGAGAGCTTTTCAAGGGACTGCTTAACCGCTTCAACGGAGCCCTGTACGTCAGCCTTGACGATGATTGGGAGTTCCTTGATTTCGCCCTGCTCAATCTGGCTGAACAGGTTGTCGAGAGTAACCTTCTGATACTGCTTGAACTGTTCCTGCTTAGCTTCGTGCTTACGCTGGTCAACAAGCTCTCTTGCGAGTCTTTCGTCCTCAACAGCGTTGAATGTGTCACCTGCGGATGGAACTTCTGCAAGACCTGTAATTTCAACAGGGTAGGAAGGACCTGCTTCCTTAACAACCTTGCCCTTGTCATTTGTCATAACACGTACACGGCCTACAGCTGTACCTGCGATAATGATATCACCTGTGCGGAGAGTACCGTTCTGAACGAGGAGAGTTGCGATAGGACCACGGCCCTTGTCGAGTCTTGCTTCAACAACTGTACCCTTTGCAAGACGGTTAGGATTAGCCTTGAGTTCAGCAACTTCTGCAACGAGAAGTACGTTTTCAAGAAGGTCTTCAATACCCATACCTGTCTTAGCGGAAACAGGAACACAGATAATGTCGCCGCCCCATTCTTCGATAACAAGACCGTGTTCAGTAAGCTGCTGCTTTACGATATCAGGGTTAGCAGCTTCCTTATCCATCTTGTTGATAGCAACGATAATTGAAACGCCTGCAGCCTTAGCGTGGTTGATAGCTTCAACAGTCTGAGGCATGATACCGTCATCAGCTGCAACAACGATGATTGCGATATCTGTAACAGAAGCACCTCTTGCACGCATTGATGTGAATGCTTCGTGGCCAGGGGTATCGAGGAAAGTGATATCCTTGCCGTTGCAGCTTACACGGTACGCACCGATATGCTGTGTGATACCGCCTGCTTCTGTGGAAGTAACGTTAGCGTTTCTGATACGGTCGAGGAGGGAGGTCTTACCGTGGTCAACGTGACCCATTACAACAACGATAGGAGCTCTTTCTTCGCCTTCGCCGTCGTCGTCGGAATCGTCGATAAGACGTTCTTCAATTGTGATGATAACTTCCTTTTCAACCTTTGCGCCGAGCTCTTCAGCAACGAGAGACGCTGTATCAAAATCGATAACCTGATTGATTGTGCACATTTCACCAAGCTGCATAAGCTTCTTGATTACCTCTGTAGCAGTAACCTTTAGTCTTGAAGCAAGCTCGGAAACAACGATTTCGTCAGGGATAAGAACCTTGAGCTGCTGCTTTCTTGCACGTTCAAGCTCAAGTCTGCGGAGCTTTTCAGCTTCACTTTCACGCTTGTTGGAGTACTGCTGGCTCTTTCTCTGCTGTGACTTCTGAGTAAGCTTCTGCTTCTTGGAGAAGTTATCCTTCTTGCGGTTGTTGCCGCCTGAAGCGTTAGCCATATTGTCGTATTTTTCATTGTACTTATCCATTTCAACATAAGAGCCTCTTGTGTCAATTGTATGGATTTTGCTGTTTTCAACAGGAGCTGAAGTGTCAGCAAACTTAACATCAAGCTTCTTCTTATTAGACTGTTCAGCAGGCTTGTTTACAGGCTTCTGTTCAGGCTTTTTCTTCTTATCGCCGCTGAGAACCTGCTGTGCGTTGAAGCGGTCGTTCTTGTTCTGAGGCTGATTGTTTGCAGGCTTTGGAGCAGGCTGTTCCTTCTTTGGTTCTTCTGCTTTAGGAGCAGGTTTTTCAACCTTAGGAGCGGCTTCCTTCTTGGCTGTTTCTTTTTTAGCAGTTTCCTTCTTAGGCTTTTCAGCCTTTTCGGTAGCCTTTTCGACTTTCTCAGCCTTAGGAGCAGCTTCTTTCTTAGCTGTTTCCTTCTTAGCCTTTGCAGGCTTCTTTTCAGCAGGCTTTTCTTCTGCCTTTGGTTCTTCCTTAGGCTGGTTCTTGGTAGCAAAATAATCATCAAAGGATGCTACCTGATTGTTCTGGGAAAATGCTTCAAGAACGTAGTTCATTTCGTCCTCTGTAAGAGAAGCGGTAGGCTTCTTTGCTGTGCCGAGCTTTTCGTTCACAAAGTCAGCAAGTTCCTGACCTGTTGTATTAAGCTCCTTGGCAACATCGTTTATTTTAAGCTTTGTGGATTTTGTTGTACTCATAGGCTGTATACCTCCGTTTATTGAGATTTTATTCAATGTTATCAGTTTTTTCGTTTTCGCAAAGGGACAGCGCCTTATCAGCAAATCCCTTGTCGCAGATTGTAAGAATTCCTGCTTTCTTTCCGAGAGCGTAATAAACCTCGTCAAGAGTCATTGCAGTTCTTGCAACGGGAATGTTCTGCTTTCCCGAAAAGAAGCGTACTTCCTTTTCCGTTTTCGGAGAAATATCCGAAGCAATTATTACCGCACACGCCTTGCCGCCTGCAAGAGCGTCCTTCATCGGGTCAAAGCCCATAACGAGCTTGCCCGCCTTGCGGCAGATGGAAAGCAGGCCGCTGATACTACTCATTTTCAGTCAGCTCCTTTTCCATAGCGTCGTAAACTTCTTCGGAAATCTGACAGGAAAAAGCCTTCTCAAAGCGTCTTGCCTTTCGTGCCAGACGAAAGCATTCGCTGCTTCTGCATATATAAGCGCCTCTGCCTGATTTCTTGCCCGTAAGGTCAATTGAAATCTCTCCCTCAGGGGACTTGACTGCACGGATAAGCTCTTTTTTGGCTTTCATTTCGTTGCAACCGAGGCACATTCTCATAGGTGTTTTCTTTGTACCCGCCATTAAATCACAACCTTATTATTCAACGGGATTTTCAGGCTTGATATCAATCTTGAAGCCTGTAAGTCTTGCAGCAAGCTTAGCGTTCTGACCCTTGTTGCCGATTGCAAGAGAAAGCTGGTTGTTAGGAACAACAACTGTGCAGGATTTCTGTTCACCTTCTTCAACCGTTACGCTGAGAACCTCAGCAGGAGCAAGAGCGTGAGCAATGAAAACAGCCGGGTCTTCATCATAGATGATAATATCAATCTTTTCGCCGTTAAGCTCGTTTACAATGTTCTGGATACGGCTGTGCTTAGGACCGATACATGAGCCTACAGGGTCAACGTTCTTATCCTTTGACCAAACCGCAATCTTTGTTCTGGAGCCTGCCTCACGAGAGATTGCCTTTACTTCAACAGTACCGTCGTAAATTTCAGGAATTTCAAGCTCGAAAAGACGCTTTACCAAATCCTTGTGAGTACGGGAAACCTTAACCATAGGACGTCTTTCACGGTTGATAATATCAACGATGTAAAGCTTGACAATGTCGCCCTCTTTAAGTACTTCGCCCGGGATTTGTTCATTCTTGAACAGGTAAACCTCGTTCTTGTCGATTGTAAGAGTAGCATTGCCGCTCTCAGGTTCAATTCTCTGAACTGTTGCGGAAACAGCTTCCTGAACCTTGCTGTCGAACTGGTTGATGTACTTTGCACGCTCAAAGCCCTTGAGCTCAGTTCTGATAGCCTGCTTAGCATTCTGAGCTGCAACACGTCCGAACTTAGCTGTGGAAAGCTTGAAAGGAACAACGTCGCCAACCTTTGCACGCTTTGTGCAGGTAGCGATTGCCTCATCAATGTTGATTTCGCTCATGTCAAGAGGCTCACCCTCAACAACTGTTCTCATCAGACAAACTTCAAGCTTTTTCTTGTCCATATCAATCTTTACAAGATAATTTTCGCAGTCAGGGTATTCCTTCTTAACTGCTCTTGCGATACCCTGTTCAATCTTCTCAACGAGAGTTTCCATAGGTATGCCGTTTTCCTGCGCCAGCAGTTCGAGCGCCTCAAAAAATTCCTTGTTCATTTTTATGAATTCCTCCTAAAATGTGTTCAAATGGTTTTCTATATAAATTTAAACTTTACCGTAAATTATTCTTCATCGTCACCATCATCAGCAAAAAGCTCATCATCGTCATCATCAAACAGCCTGATGAAAGCAGTTTCAGCAATAGCAATAACCTTGTCGCCTTCCTCAGTGATAACGGAAATGTTGTCCTTGTCATAGCCCTTGAGAATAGCAATGAATTCCTTCTGTCCGTCAGTTTCACGGATGTAGCGTATTCTTACGGGGCACTCCAGAAATTCCTCGAAATGCTCAGGCTTTTTCAGGTCACGTCCAAGTCCCGGGGAGCCAACCTCCAGCATATAATTCTGTTCAATCGGGTCAGCCTCGTCCAGCGCCTTAGAAAGCGGTCGTGTCATAGCCTCACAGTCGTCCATATCAAGTGCACCGTCAATCTTGTCGATAAGCACCTTCAGGAACCACATTGCACCTTCCTTTTCGAAAGTAACGTCCCAAATCTTCAGCCCCAGCGAGTCAGCAATCGGCTTTGCAATGTCGTAAACCTTAGCCACAGTGTTGCCGCCTTTTTTTCCAGCCATTCAATCCTTCCTTTCTTTTATCTGTACGAATACAACACAAAAGACCGAGAAGGTTCTCGGTCTTTTGTACATCTTATTCTGTTGCAATTATTATACCACATTTTTTTGCGGATTGCAAGGGGTTTTTGAAAATAATTTTTACGCCCCTCCTATATATATTTCCAAATTATCTTTCCCAATACAATCTGTTTTTGTCCCGCTTTCATAAAGTGATTTCCCATCTTCCGCAACAGTTGCGTAAAAATAGGTGTATGTCACATTTTGATTTGTTGTATCAATAGCAATGTCAATATCATAGTTAATTACATTCCACCAGTTGAACTGCATAATTGTAACTCTTATTTTTTCAGAAAAGTTAGGTACTTCGATTTCAAATCCATAATTTCCGTAATCGCCGCCTCTCAAAGCAATATCAAGTGCATCACCATTCTGCTGTACTGAATGTTTATCTTCGACCGTGATAAAACAATTTTCATCAAGCGTTATCAGTTTGCCGTCAACGCTTAATTGCACACTGCCCGTAATTCTGTTACCAAGATATAAACGATAGTAAATAGGTTTGCAGAAAAAGCATAACACAAATGCAAGAACGGCAATTACAGTGAACAATATAATTAAATATTTTTTCTTCATAGTACAAAACCCCTTCTGTCGTGTTACCTTAATAGTACCACTACAAAAGGGGCTTTTCAATAATTGTACCACATTGTAAAAATTTGTAACCGAAATGCAACCGCTTACACATTCGTACTCCCAAACCCGCCGACTCTCTCACCGTCAGCCTCGTCGTCAACGGTTATCCCAAACGGCAGGAACACTCCCTGCGCAAAGCCTTTTCCACGTTCAAGGGACAGCGTTTTGCCGTGACGTCCGTCGTTTGTAACCTTGACCATAATGTGTCCCTCATTTGCCGCATTGTAATAGTCAGCGTCGATAATTCCCACGGTGTTGTCCAGCTGCAAACGGAATTTGAAGCCCAGTCCGCTTCTCGGATAGATGTTCAGCACCCACCCGTCAGCAATTTTTGCACGGATACCTGTTGGAATAAGAATACCCTTGCCAGCTTCAAGGCTGATTTCGTCAGGCAGACAGAAGTCGTACCCCGCTGACCCAGCCGTAGCACGAGCGGGCAGGGAAATAGCCGCGTAGATTTCTTTTATTTTCTCCTCGGTGCAGTCGGGGAAATTATTGCTCCAATCCGCCGCAAACTGCCCAAAGCTTACCTTTTCAAATTTTGCGATACGTTCCATATTATCACCTCTCATACCATTATATTGTATTTGTCCCAACTTGTCAATCTGTGGTTTTAGTGCAATATTCACATCGGGGGAATTCAAAACTGAAGCGCGATATGTTCAAAGGGGCGATATTTTGCAAGTGAAGCAAAAAAAGCTTGCAAAACATACGGTTTTGTATTATTATATAAAATAGACTGCAAAGAAAAATTGTACGTGCAGGAAAAACAACTGTATTTTGTGACGATACAATTTCAGAATGTTGCATATAATGTTAATAATATAAATCGAAAGGGAAGAAATGGTTATGAAGCTTACAGAAATGAGTAAGGAACAGCTTTCCGCGTTCAAGGCGGAGTGCGAAAAGGAGTATGAGGCGTACAAGGCAAAGGGCATGAAGCTTGATATGTCCAGAGGTAAGCCGGGTGCTGACCAGCTTGACATTGCAATGCCTATGTTTGACGTGTTCACAAACTCCGCAAGTATGATTGCTGATGACGGCACAGACTGCCGTAACTACGGTATGCTGACAGGTATTCCTGATGCAAAGAAGCTTTTCGGTGCACTTCTCGGTGTTGGTACAGACGAAATCATCATCGGCGGTAACTCCAGCCTTTCCCTTATGTACGATACAGTTGCAAGAGCTGTTACACACGGCGTTTACGGCAGCGAAAAGCCTTGGGGCAAGTGCGATAAGGTAAAGTTCCTCTGTCCTGCACCTGGCTATGACAGGCACTTTGCAATCTGCGAAACTTTTGGTATCGAAATGATTACAGTGCCAATGAAAAATGACGGTCCTGATATGGATATGGTTGAAAAGCTTGTTGCAGAGGACGAAGCAATCAAGGGTATCTGGTGTGTACCTCTCTACTCCAACCCTGACGGAATTGTTTACTCCGACGAAACAGTAAGACGCTTTGCAAACCTTTCTCCAAAGGCTAAGGACTTCAGAATTTTCTGGGACAACGCTTACTGCGTGCACTACCTCAAGGACGCTCCTGACCGTATCCTCAACATTCTTGAAGAATGCAAGAAGACTGGCAAGGAAGATATGGTGTTCATCTTTGCTTCGACTTCCAAGATTTCCTTCCCTGGCGCAGGTGTTGCAGTAATGGCTGGCTCCGTGAACAACATCAATCAGATTGCCGCACTTATGGGTATCCAGTGCATTAGCTACGATAAAATCAATCAGCTTCGTCACGTGAAGTATTTCAAGGATATGGATGGCATTATGGCTCACATGGCTAAGCACAAGGCAATCCTCGCACCAAAGTTCAATATGGTTCTCGATATGCTTGATAAAGAAATCGGCGAGCTCGGTATCCTCGAATGGAACAAGCCGAACGGCGGTTACTTTGTATCTGTCAACACACTTGACGGCTGTGCAAAGAGAACAGTTCAGCTCTGTAAGGAAGCTGGCGTAGTCCTCACAGGCGCAGGTGCAACCTTCCCATATGGCAAGGACCCAGCTGACAAGAACATCAGAATTGCTCCTACTTACCCACCAGTAAGTGAGCTTGAACAGGCAATGAATATTTTCTGTATCAGTTTGAAGCTTGCTTCCGTTGAGAAGCTTCTTGAAGCATAAATAAAAAGCGAAACGGTATCCCATATAAGTTGGGATACCGTTTTTTCAGTTATCAGTTAAATTCGTGCATTGTACTTTCGGCAATGCGGTGCAGCTCTTCTTCGGTGCGGATATTACTGCTGTTTTTCAGTACCGCACCTCGTACATAATCGGGGAGCGATGTGAAATAAATTTTTGCAGTACTGCACTCGTTTAGCAGGCTGTCAAGATTTTCATACTTACGCATAACACTCTACTTCCTTTCACGGAAATAGGGTTTGCGTTTTTTCTGAAATTATTCAGGTGCATATAAATTCCACGTCGAAAGCAAATCGGGATTTACAACGACCTCACCTGTTGAATGAAGCTTGTACTCTCCTTTGGGAGCAATCTTTATATTTCTCAAATCAGGCGGAAGAGTATATTCCTCACCATCTTGTTTAAGAAAGGTAATTCCGTTTTTTCTGTCAGCGGAAATTATTTTTCCGTAAAACTGCTTGCGTTCGATAAGCTGTTCATCGTGAGTGTAATAAGTAATTCCCACAAGAATAATTTTACCGATTATGTTTTTATACGTAATCATTGTATCACCTTATTCTGTTATAAAATTCCGCACTTCCTCGGCACGCTTCTTACCCATATCGTAACCCATCTGCCAATTGTCACGAAGCACCTTGTTGTCGCTTTCAAAGCTTTCAAGCTTATATTCGGGACGGAAAATAATTGCTTTGCCGCGTCTTTCAAGTTCGTTGCAGAATTCAATCTGCTTGTTGTAAATCTTGTGGCGTGCAAGAAGGAGCATTTCAATCTGCGGATACTTCTTTTTTATAAGCTGACTCATTACCATATTGCCCTTGCCGCATTTTTTTACAAATCCCTCAGGCTGAGTAAGAATAATAACTACCTTTGAACAGCCATCTTTAAGTGCTTGTTTTACGGCAATCGGTGAAGCAAGTCCGCCGTCATAGTAAGGTGTATCATTAATCATTATGGCAGGGAAATATCCCGGAATTGCACAGCTTGCACGGAGAAAATTAAAGTCCTCGTTATCCTCTATTGCATCAAGATATTCGGGTTTGCCTGTAAGAGCGTTTGTTACACCTACAAGACATTTGCCCTTATACTGACGGAAGGTTTCATAGTCAAACGGGATATGCTGCTGAGGAATTTCACCGTACACGAAATCAAGTCCGAAAAGGCTTTTATGCTTTTTGTAGTTGCCTACACCGATATAGCGTTTGTCGTTGCGGAATTTATCCATAATTTCAAGATTTCTTCCGAATTGTTTTGAAACGTAGGAAACGCCGTTGGAAATACCTGCGGAAACACCTACAACATAAGGAAATTCAATACCCTCTTCAAGAAAAGCGTCCATAATTCCTGCGGAGTAAATCCCGCGGAATGTGCCGCCTTCAAGTACAAGTCCTGTCATAAATAGTGATACTCCTTTCGAATGCTTTTATCCGTCTTGCGGAAAGTAAAATTATATGCTATAATGTAGAAAAACAATGGGAGGTGTCAAAGTGAAAAATAAGGTTCTTGTAACAACTCTTGCAATCTGTACAGCCATGTGCACGGTTATTGCCGATTATGCCTACACAGGCGAGGTGTACGATGAACGCAGAGCTGAAATTGAACGTTATGAACAGCTTGACGCCGACCCTAACAGACTTTACTGCGGATATACCGTTGAACAGCTTGGTGAGGGATACGAAAAGCCTGAGTCGGTTTTCGGTATGGTCAGTATCGACGTGCCGATTATAAATCAGTTTCCCGAGCTGCCTGTCGGCTGTGAAATTACCAGCGCAACAGCGGTTTTGCAGTATCTTGGTTTTGATGTTGACAAGATATATATGACTGAAAATTATCTTCCTAAGGACGATAATTTTACATACGATGAAAATATGGTTTCCCACGGTCCTGACCCGTACAAGGTTTTTGCAGGTGACCCGTATGATTGGGGATATGGCTGTTTCGCTCCCGTAATCGAGCAATCGCTGAACACCTTTTTCTCCCATCATGACCCTGACTACGAAGCGCTGTCCCTTGAAGATATCAACGAGGCAGACATTGAAAAGCTTCTTAACGAAGGCGTGCCGATGATAGTATGGGCAAGCAGGGGAATGAAGCCCTACAAATACCGTGAGCCTGCAACGTGGCTTCTCAACGATACGGGAGAGGAATTCACCTGGATTGGCAACTCCCATACCCTTGTGCTTTGCGGCTATGACAGCAATTGCTACTACTTTATGGACTGTGATGACAAAACCGAAATCACAGCCTACTCAAAGGAAAGCTTTCTTAATCGCTTTGAAGAAAATGGAAGTCAGTGTATTGTTGTCAAGATTAACAGTTAAGCCATTTCAGGATAATAGATAAGCGCCATTACACGGTAAAGCCAGAGGCACACCACGTCAATTGAAAATGCGAATGTAACAGCCCAGATTACTGTAATCAAGGGCTGTTTTTTTATTGCAAGCTCCTTTTCGGGAGCAGGTGCTTTCATTCCTTTCGGAGCCTTGTTGTCACGGATTGGAGCTGTCCCGAACGCCCACAAGCATATTGCTGCGTGGACGAGAATTCCTGCAATGAGCAGGTACATACTCCAGCCGTATACGCCGATAAAAAGGCGAAGAAGCTCAATTCCGAAAATGCAGACGATATTTATTGGAACGGTTTTGCAGAAGCTTAAATCAGTCTTTGTTATGAGAGTAAAAATGAGCAGAAAAATCGGAGCAATAACAGCGTTGAGGAGGATAAGCTGTATAAAGCTTCCGATGAGGCTTGCGCAAAAAATGGAGTAGAACTGCATAGGAAACATATCCCACAGAATCAGCCACACGATTGCAAAAGCCGCCGAGCCGATTGCCGCGTATATTTTATGTTTGAGGTCAAAGTAATTATCAATTTTACTGAACAAGTTTAATCAGCCTTTCTTTAAGTATCGCCTTCAGCCTTATCCTCAGGCATAAACCAGTATGAGTTCATTCCTGACATCTGTGTAAGGCTTCCCTTCGGCATTTGGAATGTGGCATTGATAATATTGATCATATCACCGCAGCCGAGCAAAGCCCCCCATAATCCCGCTGAAAGAAGAACACCTGTAAACGTACTTTCGGGAAGAAAAAGTCCTACAATAAACGGCACCCAACCAAGAATAAATGACGGCGCAAAGCTCATAACTATAAAACGTGTCTTTGACATTGGCTCTGTGCACTGAACAAACATCATAAAATGTTTCAGCGAATAGTACAGATTAACAACCGTATCCTTGCCGCCCATACATACAGAGTGGATAAATTCATGCGGTATAGTAAGCAGGAACGCAATCAGAAGTCCCAGAAAATATACATTTTTCATACACTCTGATTTATCCGTTAAGAACAACAGGACAGACATAATCAGCGCTATCGGAATACAAATCAAAAGCGCAACAACATTTACCATTACCATTGATTTGGGTTCCTTGAACATTACCGCATTTTCGGGCAGATTGCCTTTAGGCAGGTCATCATATGATTTGAATTTTCCTTTGAAGATAAGTTTCATTGTTGCTTTACCCTTTCGTCAATAGATTTATTGTTCTGTATAAATGTCCAAACCGCAACCGAAATGATTATCACATATCCGATAATACTCATCGGCACGGGTATCTGTTCAAACAGGAAGAACCCTGCAATTGCCGAGAAAATAACCTGAGAGTAATCGTAAACGGAAACCTCTTTCGCAGGTGCAAAGGAGTACGCCCCCGTGATGGTGAACTGTCCACCTGCTGCAAAAAGTCCTGCAAGAAGAAGGGCAAGAAGCTGTTTTCCGTTCATCGGCACAAATCCTGCAATCATAACCGGAAGAACTGAGAGACAGGAGAAAAGCGAGAAGCAGAATACTATTACAGGTCCTTTTACCTGCCGCTGACCCATATAACGTACGAAGGTGTACGCCGCACCTGCCGCTACACCGCCGAGAAAACCAATCAGCGACGGGATAAGCTCCATGTTTGAAAATGTGGGGCGGATTATAAACAGACTGCCGATAAAAGCTATCACAACCGCAAAAATTTGCCTTGGGGAAGTCTTTTCTTTCAGAATGAATATCGAGAAAACTACTGCAAAAAACGGGGAAAGTTTATTAAGCATTGAAGCGTCCGCAAGGGAAAGCTTGTCCACCGCATAGAAATTGCAGAGTATACCTATTGTTCCGCACAGCGCACGCATAAGCATTGCCACTCGGCAACCCTTTGGAATTGTTACGGGAGTATGCGTTTTTGCCAGCGTTACCGCCGCAAAAATCGCTGCCACAAAATTGCGGAAGAAGCTTTTCTGCACAGGCGGCAAATCGCCCGACAAACGCACGCAGGCGTTCATTCCCGTGAAGAAAAGCGCTGAAAGAATTATCAGCAGTACCGCTGTATTTTTTCTGCTTAATTTAAGCAAATGAAAACAACCTTTCAAAAGTTATTTTGCAGACCATATTCTGCAGAATGTCTGCATTACCTTTGTCATATCAATCGGCTTTGTAAGGTGTCCGTTCATGCCGCATTCAACGGATTTCTTCATATCCTCGTCAAATGCGTTTGCCGTCATTGCAATAATCGGCACAGTAAATGCGTCAAGTCTGTCCGAATTACGGATACGCTTTGTAGCTTCGATGCCGTCCATAACAGGCATACGGATATCCATAAGGATTGCATCATAGTAATTTTCCTCGGAGGCGCAGAACTTTTCAACAGCCACCTGACCATTTTCAGCAAGCTCAGCTGTTATGCCTTCCGCTTCAATGAGAGTGCGTGCGATTTCGCTGTTCAGCTCGTCGTCCTCAACAATGAGAATACGTTTTGAAGTGAAATCAACCTCTCCCGAACAGCCGCAGCCATTGTTTTCAGGCTCGTCGGTAATTTTCATCGGAATTGTAAAGAAGAATTCCGAGCCTATGCCTACCGCACTGCGCACCTCAAGCTTACCGCCGAGAAGCTGAACAAGATTGCTGCTGATGGCAAGACCAAGACCTGTACCGCCGTATTTTCTGACAGTGTCGGTGTCAGCCTGTTCAAAGTTATTGAAGATTTTGCCGAGATGTTCCTCACTGATGCCTATACCCGTATCCTTTACAGAGAAGGAAATGTTAACTGTACTTTCATCATCACCGTCAGACTCAATTACTTTAAGATGAATACCGCCGCTGCCTGTAAATTTAACAGCATTGCCCATAATATTTACGAGTATCTGATTGAGCTTGAGCGGGTCGCCAAGAAGGTGAGGGTGTTCAATCTTATTTTCCACTCTCAGCCATATACCCTTGTTGTCGGTCTGAACCCTTATCATCGTGTCAATCTGATTGATAAGCTCATCAAGATTAAGGTAGGTTTCCTCCGTTGTCATCTTACCGCTTTCAATTCGTGACATATCGAGAATATCGTTTATCAGCGACAGCAGATAATGTGAGGAGCTGTCAATCTTTTTCAGACATTCCATAGTTGCAGGTGAAACATTATCCGATGACATAGCAATGGCTGTCATACCGATAATAGCGTTCATCGGAGTTCTGATTTCGTGGGACATTTTTGAAAGGAATTCGCTTTTTGCACGGCTTTCACGGGTTGTTTTTGACTTGGAAATATAAGCCGACACAATCTTTGTCAGCTCACAGAGACAAGCAATCATTCCCTCATCGTCATTCTTGTCGTGCAGCTCATAAACTATAACTCCTGTAAATCGGTCATTGTCTGTCATCGGGACGGAATATGCTGTTCCGTCGGAAGCGGTTTTTCCTTCCCCGACAGTGTTTCTTTCAAAAATAACCTTGTCCGTAGGCTTGTATTCCACGCCGTCAAATCTGCTTTCAAATTCAGTATATGCAGCCTTGCCCGAAAAATAATTTTTCACTTCAAGCGCCGCCATATCGGGAGCATTCCACTGAACAGTTGGTCTTACCGTGTAATATTCGCTGTTCATATCGAATATGATTATGCGGTCCATACCCAGCATACGTCCTGCTTTTTTCATGAATACCTCAAGCGCAATCCGTATATCGTCCGTTTTTTCAAAAATGTTAAACGCAAAGGAAATAATATCCGTTACCTCTTCAAGTTTTACGTTGCCGAACGGCATAAATCTGTGAGGACCTACATTTCTGAAATCCTGAACGAAATCAGCCTTGTTTGTTACCTCGTCTGCAAAAACTATGCCGCCGAATTCGTCACGGAATTTATATGCCGCCGCAGAAGCAAATCGTGTTTTCAGCTTTGAAGCCGACATAGGCTCGTCCTGCATACGCAGATATGCCCCCACGACGCTTTCAAGCTTGAGACTTTCGTTGTTGTATATTCCTGCAATTTCATCAATAAGCTTTCTGAAAAAGGTTCTTGCTTCATCTCTTGAGGTAAGAGTGGTAATCATAACGAACTCGTCCATTCCGCCCCTGTATACAACATAATTTTCAGGGGTATTGCGGCGGATAACGTCAGCTATTTCCTCCAGAACAGCCGAACAGAAGGTCTGACCGTAGTGGTTAAGCATATTGTCCAGTCCCACAATTCTGACTATGGCCGATATAGCGGAGTCGGAATTGTGCTCCATAATAAATCTTGAAAGAAGAATTTCGCCGTACTCCGACGTATAGAATTTTGTAACAGGGTCACGACGTTCAGCGTCAAGGCGTCGCTGTTCCAGTTCCTTTTCGGCTGTAACGTCTCTTGCGCTGGCAATTATTCTTATAAGATTTCCTTCATTGTCATATACGTTTCTGCTTCTTGCAAATGTCCAGATATATTTTTCTTCAGTTCCGGGAGCTTTGATTTTGAAATAAGTTCCACTTTCTTTTACAAGCCCGTTTGTAAAGTCAAGCATTGTACTGATGTAGTCCTTATGGCAGATTTCGCCGTCGGTTACACGCTTTCTGAAATTCGGATATTGATTGGTTGTGATATTTCCGTTTTTATCTTCGCCGCGGAAATAGTGCATATAGAATATGTCAGTTGCGCAGTCATATTCAAGTATATTTTCATTGATATTTTTCAGTGCCAGCAGGTATCGTTCACGCTCAGTAATAAGTTCATTCTGATATTTTGTTCGCTTTGAGCTAAGCTCGTTGAGAGTTTCAGAAAGAGCGTGTATCTCGGAAATATCTGTGCTGACAATATCAATAACATCATTTGTTCCGACAGTCTTTATCTTCTTGACAAGCTCATTAAGCGGCTTGGCACTGTATTTTGCCGTAAAATAAACAGTTGCTGTTCCGACAGCAATCGAAAAAAGCAACGCAATAACAAGCCTCGTTCTGAAAGAGCTTGAGTCGGTGTAAATCTCGTCAGCGCTGTCAACAACGCCGATAGCCCATTTTTCCCGTTCATACGGCGAGTCTTCCGGATAGAGATTAAGGTCGGTATAAGCACAGTATGCCTGCGAACCGTTGATTTTTACATCATTGATTTTTTTCAGCTTGCTGTTTTTGGAAGAAACAAATTTGATTTTTTTCTGAGTATACTGTTCAAGACCGTTGTTGGTTTCCGATACGCCGTCTATGGTTATGTAGTTATTCCCCTCACTGTATGAAAGCAGTGCATAACAGCCGTTATCGCTGCCTGTAGCTTCGGTTGAGGGCAGCAGGTTTTCTATACGGTCAACGGAGACAGTAATACCTGCCGTTCCGATAAGAGTGTTGTCGATTATGACAGGCTCGGAATAAGCAATAATCATATCTCCGTGGAAGTTATTGCGTTCGGTGAGATAAAAAGGTCTGCTCCAGTAGCCGAGCTTGTCCGAAGAAACATACGGGTTTTCAGATGCGGCAGCAGCAGGGACAAAGAAATAGTCCATATTGCTGCTGTCGGGTAAATATCTGAATTTATCCGTCCAGTTCATATCCAGTGATACTGAATATTCGTCAGCAATCTTTGATGAGCCCCTTACCATAACCATATCCGAGTAATCGTCAGGAGTGTAGTCGGGGTCAGAGTCATTGAACAGTATTCCTCGGTAGCTTGACTGCTCTTTTTTGTCAGGAGCATCAGTTGAATTTGCAAGAACAAAGAAAGCACCATCAGCGGAATTTATACGCAGGGCTGCAAGTATATCATCGGAAATATCTGTAAGAAAATCAGATGTATACTTATCGCTGCCGAGAAATTCCTTTACTGAAAGTGCATACTTTGATGCGACAGCGGTATATGCCTTGTCAGCAGCTCTTGTAATAGGGGAGATGCTGTTCCATTTCTTTGTCATTTCCGTTTCCACATACAACGCACGTTTTGCGGAGCTCTCCGCAAGAAGCGACTCGCTTGTTGAATTCAGCTCGTCGGCGGTATCTGAAACCGACATTGAAAAATAGAAAATAACAGCCTGTAGTATTGTAACCGCAAGCAGAGGAATAATCATTTTCCGCATAAGCGGAGTTCTTTCGCCCGATTTATTTTTATTGCTTTTCATAAAAACACCTTTATTTTCAAGTATATTATTTTACATTATACCATATTAAAGCGGAAAAGACAATAGGAAAACAGCTCATTTTACAAAAAATAACTTATTCCTCGGGATATGCGAAGCCCCATTCCTTTCTCAGCGAGTCCATTATTTCCATAATGGCAAGGGTATCGGAAAGGGGAATAATTCTGCTCTCCTTGAGCCCGTCAGAGAGACAATTCTGAGCCTCCATAATTTCATGTTCATAGCCGTTACAGAGGTGAGGAGTAATGCTTTCCTCAACGAGTCTGTTGTCCTTGCCGTAAAGGCGTACTGTATCTGCGCAGAAAAACCATGGATTAAACGCAATTCTACCCTCTGTGCCAACGATTACCGCACGATTTTCGTTGTCAATATCAAAGCCGCTTACAAAGCTTGCATAAGCATTTTTGTACTGCATAATAACAGCCTCGTCCATATCAACTCCAAGCTTGTCAATGTTAACTGCGGAAGTAATTTTTTCAGGCTTGAAGCCAAGGAAAGAAGTGATGAAGCTCAACGGATAAACGCTCAAATCGAGAAGCGCTCCGCCGCCAAGCTCGGGACGGAAAAGTCTGTCATTTTCATCAAAGTCAACAGCATTTGAAAAGTCCGCACGAATAGCCTTGATTTCACCAATTTTGCCCTCGGCAACCCATTCCTTAGCCTTGCGGAAGGCAGGCAGACACTTTGTCCACATAGCCTCCATAAAGAAAAGGTTCTTTTCCCTTGCAATTTCAATCAGCTCACGAAGCTGCTTGCTGTTTAAGGTAATGCTCTTTTCGCACAGTACATTCTTGCCGTGCTCAAAACAAAGCTTTACATTTTCATAGTGACAGCTCATAGGCGAGGCAACGTAGATGATATCAACGTTTTCGTCAGCGGCAAGCTCCTCGTAGCTGCCGTAGCATCTTTCAGCGCCGTATAATGCACCGAATTCGGCAGCCTTTTCTGTACTTCTTGAAGCACACGCATAAAGACGTGCGTCCTCAACAGAATTGACAGCTTTTGCAAAGGTGTGTGCAATCTTTCCTGTAGCCATAATTCCCCAGTTTGTAACCTTATCCATAGCAACCATCCTTTCATTATAAAGCAACTAAAGGGCACTGCACCGCAGTACCCTTTTTATTTATTCAAACGATGTAAAGTGTTCCCATTCCTCGGGAGTAAGTTCATCATCACGCTTGCCGGAAATTACGAAAAATCTGTCCTTTTCGAGGATAGTCCAGGTGCCCAGCTTCTTATCCAGCAGCTTGTGCTCCTTGCTCCAAAGCTGAAACTGCTCCTCAATCCAGTCAAGCATAGCGTGGTAGCCGTCACGGGTCTTTTCAAACACCTGCTCCGAAACAATTTCAGACAGGTCGAAAGCGTTTATGCCGTACCATATCTCAACACGGATATCGTCCTTGGGTATGATATGGTAATTGAAATCGTCCTCGGACGTGCCCCTCTTGTTGCCGCTGTATTTTCCGCCCATATCGAAATATTCAAACTCGGGGATTTTAAACACACGCTCGCTTTTATCCATAAAATCAATCCTTTTCAAGTGTTGGATTAATTATAGCATATTTTTGCCGGTTATTCAAGGGGTTTTATGGGTAATTCGGAAGCGACCTGAACATATGAACAGGTTTTGTAATCTTCGTAAAAATCGATATGGTGAGTAATAGAAAGCTCTGTTCTGAAAGTTTCGTCAGTTACTTTGTCATAAAATTCGGGTTTAACAGTAAACGAAACACGAACACCTCCCGACACTGACGAGATTTTTTCTAAATCATACGGATCAATCTGCAATTCAGGGCAATACCACTTCGATGCATTGTCTTTTCGGTAAAGCACACCGTCAAGCTCATAATAAACCTCATCAATATACATCTGGGTATAAACCTCACGCAAAGCTATTGTTTTCGGCTTTGCGGGCTGGATACGCTCGCTGAACATCTCCGCAAAAAACTCCTGCATTTCGGATAATGACATACCCGTAGTTGTTTCGGTGTAGCTTTCTCCGTCAACAATCGTTGTAAGCGGATTTTCAGGCTGAGTGCCACCGCTTAAAATTATGTTGAACTGTTCTTCACGAAGTTTCAATCCGTTATAGAGAAGCGTTGCTTCATTCTCCCAGTAATCCTTGAATTCAATGCTGTCAAGCCGCCAACCGTATTTCTCGGATTTTACAATTGTCATAAATGCTCTAGGAGATGGATATTCAATACCTCTTGCCATTGCTGAAAGTTTAACACGGTTTTCATCATACGAAATAATACTGAACTGAGTGAAACAAATCTTTGTCATTACTCCTTTATAATCATCATTGACACAAAGCGTTCCGTCAATGGTTTTATAGTTTGGTGCGTCATCATTGTACACTAACGGCGCAAAAAGCCTCTCCCTTATTGCATCATCTGTATACATATTTTCAGTAAATGCACTTCTCACACGTTCATAAAGTTCTTCTTCGTTTTTGGCGATATCTGGATTAAGCGGATGATATGTATGCTCGTATTCTCCGTCCTCCGAAAAAGCAATTCCTTTATCCGCATAGTTATCATAATATTTTGAACGGCAGCATTCACCCGTATGAAGTCCTGTCGACAGATTACCGCTAAGAAATGCGTTACTGTCAGAAATCTTCTCCACCGCCTCAGAAAGCTCACGATAAACCTCGTCCTCAACCTTAACCGAGTTCTCAAATGGGTCAAAAACAGCAATCTCAATTCGCTGTTTTTCCTCGGTTTCTTCGGGTACAAAACTTGTTTCCGTTGTAATAATCTCTGTTAGTGTAAGGGAAGTTGTAACTGTTGTTTCAGCAGGAGTTGTACCCGTAACCTGTTGTTCCTTTTCCTCAGCACCGCAAGCAGTGAGTAAGACTGCTGACAGGGCTATGCAAATTATCCTTTTCATTCTGTTATCTCCCTTATCGTAATCTCAGACGCAATATTAATAAACGAACAGCTTTCATAATTATAATTTTCGTCATATTCTGCTTCAAAAATTATTGTTATATTTTTATTGAAGTTCTCGTCCTTTACAAAATCATAGTACGGCTGTAAAATAACAAAATAGCTGTCAATCTTTGCTCCGCCGCCCGACTGCTTCATTTCTCCGTAAGGATTTATTATTAATTCAGGTGTATACCATTTTGGTGCACTGTCCTTACGGTAAAGAGTACCATCAAGTTCATAATATACGTTGTCAATGTATTTAGTTATGTACTTGTCACGTAAGGGTACGCTTTTTGCGTTTTCGTAATCATTGTTTTCAAAAGCATATTGATAATTCAAGATGTATTCACAGAATGTTTCAGCGAAAAATTCCTGCATTTCGTTAAGACTCATACCCGTTTTAGTTTCAGTGTAGCTTTCACCGTCAACAGTGGTTGTCCTTGGATTTTCGGGCTGTGTACCGCCGCCGAGAATAGCGTTGAGCTGTTCCTCACGAAGTTTTACACCATTGTAAAGAAGTGTTGCTTCCTCAATGTAGTAATCCTTGAATTCAATGCTGTCAAGTCGCCAGCCATACTCCTCTGACTTGACAAGCGTCATAGTAACTACGGGGTCGGGATAATCAAGGCTTGATGCCTCACTTTGTACCACAGCACGATTTTCGTCATAAGAAACCACATTAACTGCGCTGAAATCAATAGCTGACATAACACCTGGGGCACCGTGCAGACATTTTATGCACAGCTTGTCATCAATCATCTTATAGCACGGTTGATTGTCATAGCTTCCGATTGCAAAAAGAAGCTCCATTATTTCCTCATCTGTATGCATATTTTCAGTAAAAATACTGCGTATGTATCCAAACAATTCTTCTTCTGTTTCCGCAATTTCGGGATTAAGCGGACAAAAATAATATTCAAGTTCTATGTTGTCTTCAAGGACATTATCCTTATCAGCATAGGTTGAATAATATCGGGATTGATGTGTGCTGTAATTGCTGAAAAAGCCTGTCGGATTGCTGTACAAAAATGCACGTCCGTCAGAAATTCTTTCTACAGCCTCGGAAAGCTCACGATAAACCTCGTCCTCAACCGCAACCGAGTCCTCAAATGGGTCAAAAACCGCAAGTTCAATAACTTCCTGCTTTTCTTCCTCCTCGGGAATAAACGGTATTTCCTCTGTAACAATCTCCGTCAGTGTAAGTGAGGTTGTAATAGATGTTTCGTCAGGTGTTGTGCCCGTAACCTGCTGTTCTTTTTCTTCAGCGTGACAAGCTGTGAGAAGCAGGGCAGAGAGGGTTATGCAAATTATCTTTTTCATTCTGTTGCCTCCATTTTAGGTAATATGGGAAGCTCACTTTTAATATATCGGTCATAAATCGGAAAAATGGGCTCTTCGTTTTCCTTATCATAGTAAAAAATTTCATCCGCTCTGCTTACGTGCAGATAAAAGCCATATCTAGGCATTATTCTGCCGCTGTTGGGATTGAGGAAATCTACGCTTATCCAATTGTGATATTCAAACGGAAACTGTTTGTTCGGCACAGGTTCATGCCACGAGCTCCCATTTAGATTAAATACATCAAGCTGTGCTTCGGGGAGTATCCATTCAGGCTCGGAACATTTACGGTAAAGCTTTCCGTCAAGCATTCCGTAAGCATCATCAATATATTTTTTCTTGTATTTCTCACTGATTTCTTCGCTGAGATTGCTGTCAAAAAATTCACGCATTTCATCAATGGTCATTCCTGTATCAGCAGGCTTGTACTCCTCATCTCCGATTATTACTGACGGAGCACTTTTGTCAACATTACCGATGAGAATTGAATTCCACTTATCAAGGTTCAGCACCAGAATTTCATAAAGCATTGAGTATTCGTATATATAATATCGCTTTGTTTCACAGCTGTCACAAATCCATTGTCCATCTTCCTTGATAAAAACGGGAAAATAAATTAAAAATCCTTCAGTATATCGTTCATATGGAATAACCATTGCTTCAAATTTATCTTCACTGTAGCTTAATATGTAAGTATCCTTTGGTGACTCGGAAAGGTGAGTGATTTCATAAGAAAGACTCCTTTCAACCTCTTCTTCGGCAATTCTCACAAGTTCCTCACGCAAATCGTCATCAAGAACAATCTTATCATTATCACTGAACGGACTATAAAGTGCAAGCTTGATAAGTTCGGGTTCCTTATCAAGCTCAGGCTCGGGAAAGTTATCTTCGGTGATAATTTCGGTAAGAGAAATTTCGGTTACAGTCCCCGTAACCTGCTGTTCTTTTTCTTCAGCATTGCAGGCTGTAAGAATCATGGCAGAAAGCACAATGGCTGTAATTTTCTTATTCATAAAGGTTACCCCCAATAATTACTGATTGTAAGAAAATTATACCACTGTACTGATTTGCCCTGCAATAACAGTAAAATTACAAATGGTTACATTTCGGAAAAGCGCCTGCCCAAATAGTTACAAATCAGTACAGCAGGCACCGACAGGAAAAACCACAGCACCGAAAACGGCAGGCATATCTGTCCGAAAAGGTTGAACATCATTCCCGAATAGTCCCATACTCCCCAGCCAAGCCATAGGTTTACTATACACCCTGCGGCAAATTCCAGTGCGGTAATTGTGATTGCTCCGAAAAGACATTTCATCACCAGCGGCTCGTGGGGCTTTGCTGTGAAATGGCGGAACATTATCAGAAGGCATAAGCCTCCTGTCAGCGTCATACTCCAGTGTGTAAAGCCTCGGAAGGCAACCTCAATCAGCGAGTAGATTACTCCGCCGAAAAGAAAAACGATAAAATCTTCAACAGCTCTCGGCATTTTACTTCTCCTTATTCCTTCAAATTTGTTCTATTCCTATTTTCAGCGGTTTGTGCAGTTATATTACAAGAAAGTTATGTATCGGCACGTTGTTGACATTATGCAAAAAAAGTGGTAAAATGATGCTGGGAAATATTATGCAAAAGGACGATAAAAATGATTGATGAAGCAATGTACAGACTTGACGAGCTGGTAGACGTTCCCGAAGGCTCGGAGCTGGAACAGATAATGAAAAAATTTGCTGCCCGTATGCAGTTGTATCAAGGCGGAATAAAGGAAGTCCGCACAAAGCTTGAAATTCTCGATGAAGAATTCAAATCAAAGTTTTCCTATAACCCCATACACAACATTGAGTCAAGGTTAAAATCTATGCCCAGCATTGTTCAGAAAATCAAGTCCAAGGGGCTTGAGGTAAGTATTGATTCAATAACGGCGAATATCACAGATATTGCAGGAATAAGGGTTATCTGCAATTACATTGATGATATATACCGTGTTGCGGAAATGCTTATGGCACAGGACGATGTGACAGTGCTTCAGATGAGGGATTATATAAAAAATCCTAAGCCATCAGGCTACAAAAGTCTGCACCTCATTGTTGAGGTTCCTGTTTTTTTGTCAACGGGTCCTGTGCGTATGCCTGTTGAGATACAGATACGCACAATTGCTATGGATTTCTGGGCAAGCCTTGAGCATAAGCTGAAATACAAAACAAACAATGCAGTTGATGATGACCTGCACGAGAGATTGAAAAAATGTGCTGATGAGATTTCTGTAATTGATTATGAGATGCAGGATATTCACACTACCATAAATTCAAGAAATAAATAATAAAGGAGGGAGAGAAATTATGCGCAGAGTCTTGTTGTGTATGATGCTCTCCCTTTGCGTTTTTATGCTTTCGGCGTGCAGCGGTGATACGTCAACTGCAAGCGTGTCTGAAAGCACTTCGTTAAGTGTAACTGTCGTTACGGAAACAGAAGCGGAAACCTTTACACAAACTGCCGAAAAATCTGAGACAGCTTCTGAAACTCCAACAGAAATGACTGAGACGGTGTCTGAAACGTCAGAGCAGTCTGTTACGGAGACAGTTTCCGAAATAACAGCAACGGAAACGTCAGTAACGGAGACAACACCGTCAGAGACGGTTGCTTCTGTTATGGAGTCGGAAACAACAGTGCAGACTACAGTTGAAACTACTGTACCGACAACAGAGCAAACTACAACAGAAAAAGTAACCGAAAAGCCAAAGGCAGAGGTTGTAATTCCCGAAATAAAAATCCCCCTTGCAAGCGGCTCAAAGGCTGAAACAAACGATAAGGGTGAGATTGATTTCAGCTGTGCGAATGAGGGATATATTTCGGCTGTTTACACGGGTAAAAGTACACGTGCAAAGCTAAGGATAAAATGCGGCGATTTGCAGTATGACCACGACCTTGCCGCCGATGGAACAAGAGAGTTTTTTCCTCTTATGGAAAGCGGCAGCTATTCGGTGAAGATTTACGAGCTTGTGGTAGGGAAAAGCTACGGAGAGGCTGTTTCGGCTGAGTTTGATGTGAAGATAAAAAGCTCGACAGGAATGTATCTTTACCCCAATAAATACGTTAATTTCGACAGCAGCTCAAACGCTGTGAAAAAAGCGGCTGAGCTTTGTGCAGGGATTGATGAAGAAGTTGAAAAAATAGCGGAAATATTCGGATATGTCGCAGGTAACACCAAATATGACAAGCAGCTTGCGGCTACAGTGAAAAGCGGTTACATTCCCGACCCTGACAAGACCTTGAAGCTGGGAACGGGAATATGCTTTGATTATGCTTCGCTTATGGCGGCGATGTGCCGTTCTCAGGGGATACCCACAAGGCTTGTGATAGGCTATGCAGAGCCTGATATCTATCACGCCTGGAATGAGGTTTACATTGACGAAACAGGCTGGATAACTCCTGAGCTTTTCCTGAAGAAAAAGGGCTACAATATTGCCGATGCAACCTTTTATGCAGGCAATCCCGATAAAGAAAAAATTGCGGATTACATTGAAGATGACAGCAATTATTCCGCTATGTACAGATATTGACGTAATGAGGAGGAAATCTAAGATGGCTATTAAAATGCTTACAAATGAGGAGACAGCTTTTTTCTGCGAACAGCTTGCTATGCTTATGGAGGCAGGTATACCTATTGCTGACGGTATAGAGGTGCTTTCTGAAGATGCAGGCGATAAGCGCTTCAAGGAAATTTCCGATGTTCTGACGGAACTTATGAAGGATGATATAACTCTTTTTGATGCTATGGATAAGTCGGGAATTTTTCCTGATTACGCGGTAAAAATGGTTAAAATCGGCGCTCTTACAGGACGTTTGGAGGACGCTCTCAATGGGCTTTCCGATTATTATTCAAAGCGTGCCGAACTGCGGCAGACAATCAAAAGCTCGGTTTCTCACCCGCTTATGCTGTTGGCGATGATGACTGTTGTTATTATTGTTATGGTTATCAAGATTATTCCTATGTTCAGGGATATTTTCTTTCAGTTTGATGACAGCGCGGCAGCGGCGGTTGAGGGCAGCATTTCCTTTGCATACAGCCTTGGCGTCGGTGTAATGATTGTTCTTGCTGCTGTGCTGGTTATAACTCTTGTTACAGCACTGTTGACACGAATTCCGTCGGCAAGAAAGTGGTTGTACAGCATTGTTTCCAATTTTATACTTACAAGGGGACTTGCTGAGACTATGGCTATGGCTGATATTACAAATGCTATCAGTATGATGGTTTCCTGCGGAATTTCTCCCGAACAGTCATTGGAAATGGTGTATGAATTAACGGAAAACAAGATGGTTCGCAAGCGTATCAAGGAGTGCGAAAAGCTGGTTCTTGACGGGGAAAAGTTTGCTGAAGCAATTGCAAAATCAAAGCTTCTTCCATCTGTTTTTGCACACTCGCTGAAGGTTGCGTATAAGTCAGGTTCCTTTGACTCGGCGTGGCAGAAAATCAGTGAGCGGTTTACTCAGGAATGCGACAGAAAAATCTACGGAGCAGTTTCCTTTATCGAACCTGCAATAATTGGTATTCTTGCAGTAATTATCGGTTCGGTTTTGCTGGCGGTAATGCTCCCTATGACGGACATAATCACAACGGTCGGTTGATTTAAGGAGTGCTTGAAATGGGAAAAAAGCGTATCAGCAGGCTGACAATTCTTTCGGTAATTCTTTTTGCGCTGGTGGTTGTATGGTTTGTGGTTTCGGTAGGCAACGCCGATAATGCGGCTGACAGAAAGCGCACGGACTCGGTTTACAGCACGGTTATGAACGGAGCTGTTCTTTGCTACTCGATAGAAGGGGAGTATCCTTCCGACCTTGATTATCTGAAAGAGAATTACGGTGTAATTGTTGACAGTGATAAATATATAGTTGATTACAGATATTTCGGCGCAAATATTCGTCCGACGGTAGTTGTTGCTGAAAAGTCGGAGTAATCCCGAATAGGTCGGGACAGTTTACAAAATGCCGGAAAGGAGTGCATTTTCCTGTCGGGAAAATGGTTATAGATTATGGACAGACCTGAAACAAAGCGTATGACAGAAACAATCAGCTCGGCGGCGAATATGACGCTGTTTCTGCTTTTTGCGGTATGCTGTCTGGTGATGATTGCGGTTGCTGCCTCAGCCTACAGCCGTATCAACGATAATTACGGCAGCACCTTCAATTCGACAGCGGCGGTGCGTTACATAACAAATAAAATCCGTGCAAGTGAAGGTGCGGAGATACTTGACGAAAATCAGCTGCTGCTGGAAAATACGGGGTATTGTACCCTTATTTATCAGCAAAATGGCAAGGTTTACGAGCGCCTTTTTGTAGAGGGTGATATCATTGTTGCTGAGGGCGGCGAGGAGCTATTTGAGGCGGAAATCCTGTCAATGAAGGATAAACACGGTTTGATTTTCGTAAGCGTTACCGACGATAATGGCAGCAGCTTTGAAGCGTACTGCCGAAAGACAGACGGAGGTGACGGAAATGCGTAGTCTCATAAAAACAGTGTCAAGGGGCGGAAGGCTGAATCTTTTCCTGTTGGAAATGATTATTGTGTTGTTGTTTTTCGGCATTGCCTCGGCGGTAATTCTGAAAGCATTTGTAGCAGCGGACAGAATGTCTGCTGAAAATATAAGGCTCGAAAGAATGGCTTTCTGTGCACAGTCAGCGGCGGAGCTTTTCTCCGAAACAGGCAGCATTTCAGAGACGGCTGAGAAGCTGTTCGGAATTGACTCTGAAAGCTTTGAGGAAGCAACAAGAATTGATGTCCCTCTGAACGATGATTGCACCTATTCCTATATGAAGGATGCCGAAATTTTTATGACAATGCAGGTTACATACAGCGAATATGAAGGCAGATACAAAACGGCTCATATTTTCTTCAAGGATAGCGACGGAAATATGCTGTACGAGATAAATGCGGCTTCATATATTCCAGAAAGGACGGTGCTTTTCGATGAAGAATAAAACACGTCCCGCAGGTATCGGCACGGGCTATTTGTCACTGATGATGATTTTTGTGGTGCTGTGTCTGACAATTCTTGCTGCGCTTTCATTTTCGGCAGCTGAGTCCGAAGGAAAATACAGCGAAAAAAGTGCGGCATACACAAAGGCGTATTACGAAGCTGATACCCGCGCGAAGCAGACTCTTGCAAGGGTTGCGGAAATTGTTTCCGAGTATGAGGATTACAGCGATTTTATGCTTCTTGAGGAGCTTGACGGAATTGAGGGAGCAAGCTATGAAAGCTACTTTGACAGAATTGAAATAAGCTGGACAACCGAAATAAATGAAAGGCAGAGCATATATTCAGCTGTAACCATTTCAGACAATGGTGCTGATATTACGGATTGGAGAACAATACAGGGTGATGAGCTAGAGGAAGAGCCTTTGAATGTATGGCTCGGAGAATAGATTGGAGATTTTGAACGATGGATATAAAGGAAATTCTTGTTGACGCTGTAAAGAAGGAGGCTTCCGACATCTTTATGATTTCGGGTGCGGCGCTTGCATATAAAATCAACGGACGTGTTGTTTCGGCAGGCGGTGATATACTTATGCCCGACGATACAAGGCTTGCTGTTTTTGAGATTTTTTCACTTGCGCAGATTGATATTACCAGCCCTGATGACCTGAAAAGCGAAATGGACTTCTCGTTTTCTATAAAGGGAACAGGACGTTTCAGAGCCAATATATACCGTCAGAGAGGCTCCTTTTCGGCTGTTCTCAGATGTGTTCCGTTTGAGCTCCCCGACAGCTCAAAGCTTGGCATCCCTGACAGCGTAATGAACCTTTCCGAGCTGAAAGGCGGCATTGTGCTTGTTACAGGTGCGGCAGGAAACGGCAAGTCAACCACGCTGTCGTGTATGATTGACAAAATCAATTCTACCGCTGAGGGGCATATAATAACTATAGAAGACCCAATCGAATTCCTGCATAAGCATAAAAAATGTATTATCAGCCAGCGTGAAATCGGTATTGATACGGGCAGCTACGTTGACGCTTTGAGAGCAGCGCTTCGTCAGTCACCGAATGTAATTCTGCTGGGTGAAATGCGTGACTTTGAAACAATCAATATAGCTATGACAGCGGCTGAAACTGGTCAGCTTGTGCTCTCCACGCTCCATACAAACGGCGCAGCGAATACTGTGGACAGAATTATCGATGTGTTCCCTACAAATCAGCAGCATCAAATCAGAATTCAGCTTTCTATGGTGCTTCGTGCAGTTGTTTCACAGCAGCTTGTACCTGCTGTTGATGGAGGACTTGTGCCTGCGTTTGAAATTATGGTTGTGAATAACGCAATCCGCACAATGATACGAGAGCAGAAAACCCACCAAATTGATACCGTGCTCCAGTCCGAGCCTGAGATGCAGACTATGGACAGCTCGTTGCTGAAATTATATCGTGACGGAATTATTACAGCGGAGACGGCTGTAAATTATGCGTATAATCAGGATATCATGGCAAAGCGTGTCAACAATTGAAATGTTGATGTTTCAACGTGTAAACGGTTTTTTGTATATAATGTATAAAAGGGTATTAAATAATTGTTAATTATTCGGAGAAAAAAGTGTAGATTTTTTATAGTTTTCATGATATAATTTTTATAGTTAAAGTAGGTTAATATCAGTTCGTATAATATATTGAATTTTGTAATTTTATGGGAGGATACTACAATGGATAACAACAAGAAAAAAACATTAATTAAATCCGTTGCCGCATTTACCTTTGCAATGAGTATGTTCGCTGCTCAGTCTCCTACTGCAAGTGCTGCTGAGATTGCTGAAACTGCAACAGCTGCAGGAACACAGATGAGTCGTCAGGCAGAAGACGGTGGCGATGAGTTTTCTGATGTCGAAGAAGCAGGCGATGATAAGGGCGATATCGTTACAAGTCAGGACGTTATCCCCGAAACAGGTGCAGAGCTTGTTAATTCCAATGGTATGGCTATCGGCGAAACTTATTACGACTCTTCTTTCTATGATAAGGACGCAGAGCTTGGTATCGCTAATAACTTCCATATCTTTACTAACGGTACTGTTGAAAACAATGCTCATGTAAATGGTAATATTGCTGCTAACAAGCTTGGTTCTGATAAAAACTTCGGCACAGATGATTTATATGAAGCGGATATTGTCTATATTGAAAATGTTGACACTAAGATCAATCGAACAAATACAGATATGACCATTGTTTTGGGTTCTGATGTTGCAATCGAAGAGTATAACAATGAAAACGGTTATATGGTTGTTGATTCAGAAGGAAACGAAATCTATTCCGAAAACAACAAGGATAATATTTTCATTGAGCAGGAAGGTACAAAGTATATTGACCTTGATGCTGAAATGAAGGTGTATGATAATCTTTCTGATGTTCTTGCGGAATATACAGAAACAGAAACCGATACTGACTTCAGCGATATGAACAATTCTTATATTGTAATCAATGAAGATGGTCTCAGCGTTGTTAATATGAAGGCTTCTGACTTTGCGAATATTGCTTTGTTTAACATCCGCAATCTTGTTGGCTGCGATGATGACAGCGACCAGACTCTTCTCATTAATGTTGACGGCGAGGGCACAGATGTTGTAATCAATAGCCAGGTTAAGGTTTATTATGAGGATGGAACCGAGCGTAAAAATGATGAAGTAACTAATTTTACCGATTCCAGAATCCTTTGGAATTTCATCAACACAAGCAATATTGCTATAAATAATGTTTTCTCAGGCTGTGTTCTTGCTCCTGATGCTGATGTTACTTTCGGAGCTAATTTTGATGGTAACGTTATTGCCCAGAATGTAACAATCGGCGGCGAGTCTCACAGATGGGATTTCCACGGTGACCTCCAGCTTGAAGAAATCGATGATAGCGATATTCCAACAGGCAGTGATCCGTTTGAGGATCCAGACTCAGATCCAAAAACTGATCCAGAAACAGGTTCAGAAGGTGGCTCTACACCAGAAGGTGGTTCCAACACAACTGGCGGCGACAATACTGGCGACGAACCAACAGGCGATAACATTCTCGACCTTGTTGACCCGATTGACCCTGTTGTTCCAAATACACCAAATGTTGATGCGCCTGTAACACCAAGCACACCTGATACAACTATTCCAACAACACCAGATGTTGCTCCAAGCACACCTGATACAACTATTCCAACAACACCTGATGTTGATGTTCCTGCAACACCAATTGTGCCTGAAACACCAAGCACACCAAGCACTCCTGTAATTCCAAGTGTTCCTACAGCACCAAGTGTTCCAAGTGCACCAACAGCACCTACAGCACCTACAGCTCCAAGTGTACCAAATACAAGTACACCAAACGCAACTATCCCATCAGCTCCTGTTGTAAATGATACAGTTTCTGATGCCGATACAGTTGCTCCAGCTCCGACTGTACCTGCTGAAAACAACACTTCTGTTGATGCAAACAATACAGATAACCTTGTCGATTTTGATGACAGCGATGTTCCACTTGGCAATGACCCACTGGAAAGCTTTGAGGACGGCGATGTTCCTCTCGGTGATGACCCACTTCTCGTTGACGGTGCAACTGACAACCCAACAACAGGTAACAGCATGGCTCTTCCAAGAGGCGCAGCAGCTGCTGCAATTGCTTCCTTCCTTACAATGCTTTATGCAAACAAGAAGAACAGAGAAGAAGCTGCTGAATAATCAGTCAAATAATAATTTAAGCGTACCGAGAAATCGGTACGCTTATTTTGTAGCATTTTTTACTTTTACAGTTGATTTGATATACTGTGTCTTCAGCTTTGGAGGCAGTCCATCAAAAACCTTATTTTTCAGCTTATGGATTTCCTTTGTCATCTCCCCGCAGTTTTCATATCTGTCAAAAAATTTAGTAAATTCAGCTGCACGCTCGTACATATCAAGCCGCAGCATTGCTTTAACCATACAAATATCAAGGAAACGGCATTCGCTGTCCAGCATACCTGCAAGTATTTCTATTGCAGCCTCGTACTGTCCACGAATATGCTGATGAATTGCAAGACTTCGCCTTGAAGCGTCGCTGTGCTCATTGAGTATAGCGGCGTTATATTTTTGGTACAGCTCCTCAGCAGGCTTGAACTTATTCTGCACATAAAGGCAGAAAACCATATTGCTTATGAGATTTCCGTGCAGATGAGAGTCAAGGTGTTTCAGATTTATTTCCTCAAATACAGCATATGCCTCAGTAAGGCTGCCCTGAATAAGAAGTGCATTTGCAAGAAAACTTTTCCCTTTAGCAATATCCTTTGGACGCTCAGCTGTTTCAAGTTCACTTTTCAGCATTTCCGTGTATTCACGCGAAAAACCTTTTTCACTCAGAATTACAAGTGCCTTTTCAAATCGGACTTTTCTCTTAAATAAACTCATTTCTTTTTACCGTGCTTTGCCTTTATAATAATTCCGACTATGCCGTCCGCAATGACAAGAACACCCACAATCAGTTCTGCCGCAAGTGTCCATGCAGAAGCTACAGTTGTAAATGCGTAATAAAGCATAATAATTCCGAAAATAACAAGAAGGATAACTTTAGGCCATTTCAGAACCGCTGTAGCGTAGTCCTCAATATCCACGCTGCCCTTTTTTACCATAAAAAGCGAAATCATATCCATAAAAACCGTGACAAAGAGCATAAACAGCACAAGCACGAGAAGATAGTTAAATTCGTCCATAACAGGTATCCTTTCTTACTGAATTGTTGAAACAACTTCAATTGCCTTGATAAGCTGTGTGTCAGCCTCAAGCTGCTGTTCCTCATCAAGCAGTGCAAGTTCAACTTCCGCAGGCAGAGAAACCTCAAAGTTAGGGATTATTCCAACACCGTTGTAGTTTCCGCTGTTTTGAGTTTGAAGAGTTGCAACAGTGATTTTTACAGCCGCACCGCCTGAAAGCTTGTGTGTTTTCTGCATAACACCTTTTCCGTAGGTACCTGTGCCGACAATCTGAGCATTAGCCTCATCACGGAGTGCAAAAGCGAACAGCTCAGCACAGGAAGCTGTACCTTTGTTTACAATAACCGCCATAGGCATTTTTACCTGTGTAGCTTCGGTAGTGTGAATTACAACCTCGGATTTATCACGATAGTGAGCTGTAACAATGTCGCCATCTCCGAGAAGTCTGTCAAGTGTACCCTGTAGAGATGCAGTAAGACCACCGAGATTATCACGGACGTCAAATATAATCATTTCAGCGCCTTCTCCGATAAGCTTATTGAGAACTGTTTCAAATTGCTCAGGTGTCTTTTCGTTGAAGGTTGTGATTTTTACATAAGCAATATTGTCAATATTTCTGCCTGTTACAGAGATAATTTCCGTCTTTTCAGAAACAACTTCAACCGCAAAAAATTCTGATATACCTTCAAGATTTGTACGCTTGACGTGAAGCTTTACCTTTGTACCTTCATCGCAGTTCAGAAGTGTGACAGCTTCATCATAACCGCCTTCAAATGCAATAACGTCTGTGTTGTTTATCGCTGTAACAACATCACCCACAAGAAGCCCTGCTGTTTCAGCGGAAGAATTTGCTGTTACCTCGGTAATTTTGATGTACCCGCTTTCTTCCTTTTCGTAGCTGAAACCGAGCCCCACATTGATACCAGACTCTTTTTGAGTCTGCTGAGCGTATTCCTCAGCGGAATAATACTTTGCAAAACGGTCATCAAGTCCCTTGATGTAGCCGTTCATAATGCTGTTATTCAGCAGTTCTTCATCAATATCGTTTATGTAATTGGCACGAACATACTTATCCATTTCGGAGAGCCTTACATAAATACTTTCCTTTTCGGAAACACTCTTTACTTTTGAGTTGAAGACGTTGAGGGAATAGTTATAAGTAATGATAAACGTTACTGCCGCAGCCAAAGCCATAAGTCCGATGGTAATTCCCAGTGAAATTTTTTTGTTCATATAAAACCTCAGTTGTTAATTGTTGATATTTACATAGTTGGAAGGGTTGGTGTGCTGACCGTCAATACGCACCTCAAAGTGGAGGTGGTTACCGTAAGCATAGCCTGTGCAGCCGATTGCACCGATAGGGTCGCCTTGCGCAACAGTAGCACCCATAGATGTGTAAAGCTCGCTGCAATGAGCGTAAAGTGTGGCAATTCCGTTGCCGTGGTCGATGATTACACATTTGCCGTAGCCGTTGCCCTTGTCGCTTGCCTGAATTACAGTACCTCCAGCGGAAGCAACTATAGTTTCACCTGCACAGCCAGGCTTTGTGATGTCAATACCTTTGTGGAAGTCGCTGCTCTGTTCTTCAACAATCCAGCGTTCACCATACATATCAGAGGTGTTTCGAACTGTCGGAACAGGCCAGATAAATCCTGTATCAGAGTAAGTAGGAGCGGCTGGCTGAGGAACATAATTCTGACCGTTAGCTTCAGCCTCCTGCTTCTTCTTTTCTTCTTCCTTACGTCTGCGTTCTTCCTCTTCCTTACGCTTTCTTTCAGCTTCTTCCTGAAGTCTGCGGATTTCAGCCTGAAGTTCTTCTTCAACCTCTGCCTGCTCGTCAGCAATTTCGTCAGCACGTGCCTCATAGTCAGCAATCATATTTTCGTGCATCTGTTTTGTTTCAGCGTGACCGTTGTAGGTTTCACGAAGTTCCTCGTAGTAAGCCTCTTCTTCAGCTTTTTTAGTTTCAAGCTGTTCAAGAGTAGTTTCGTATTCAGCTTTTGTTTCCTCAAGCTCTGTAATCTGAGTATTGAGAGAGTCAATAAGGTCATTGTCATGCTTGGAGACACGTTCAACAAATTCCATTCTTGCAAGCATATCATAGAAATCGGAGGAGCCTGCAATTACCGAAGCAAGGCTGTCATTACCTGCCATATAAAGAGCGCGGAGACGCTGACGGAACTGTTCAATACCGTTATTGAATTCTGCTTCCTTCGCAGCAATATCTTCTTCAAGAGCAGTAAGCTTTTCCTCATAAATTTCAATCTGTTCCTCGACAACCTTGACCTGTTCTTCCTGCACCTTCATCTTGTTGTCATACTCGTCAAGGTATTTCTCGACCTCGTCAGCTTTGTCCTCATATTCTGAAAGGAGTGACTCGACATTCTGAAGCTCTTCTTCAAGTTTAGCCTGTTTTGCTTCAAGCTCGGACATTGTATCTGCCGTAACAATAATGCCCGAAAGAACGCTGCTGACAGCCATTGTGCACGCAATGAGGAGTGCACTTGTTTTTTTTATGGTTCTGATAATTTTCATAAATAATCCTTTATACCTTAAGATATTTTCTTGTGCTCATAACAGTACCGAATGCGCTGATTACAGCGCCTGCCACAATGTATCCAATAATAAGAACCCACATAAATTCACTAAGCGGGATAAAACCGTTAACAGACATAATGCTCCACACAGTCATATCCTGCGAAAGCACCTTAATCAGTTCATTGTAGCCAATACAAGTAATTGCTGAAGCAAGAACGCCCGAAAGTACGCCGATGAACATACCTTCAACAAAGAAAGGAATTTTGATAAAGGAGTTTGTTGCACCAACAAGCTTCATAATGGCAATTTCACGTTTTCTGATATCAACGCTTGCACGGGAAGCGTTGGAGATAATAACAAGAGAAACAAGGATAAGTGCCGCAAGAATTACAAGTGAAATGATACCGATAAAGTTTTTCAGCCCTGTAAGGATGTTGATAAAATCGGTAGGTGACTTGATAGAGTCAATCTTGTCAAGGCGGTTGATTTCCATAAGAGTAGGGCTGATTTTTTCAATATCAGCAATACGGAGTCTGAAAGCGTCGGGGAGAGGGTTTTCCTCGCCAACGTAGCTGAATAAATCCTCAGCGTTTTCGTTTTCCATATCATTCTTCATATCCTCAAGAGCCTGCTCCTTGGAGTAGAAGGTAACGTTTTCAACATTGTCAATGTTTTTGATTGTATTTTCCATAGCAGAAATTTCAGTTTCGTCAGTGCCGTCCTCAATAAAGATAACAACCTCGTTTTTATTTTCGATACCACTTACGAAGCGGTTTATATTGGCAACAAAAAGAAGCGTAAAGCCGATAAGCAAAAGAGATACCGACAGAATACAAAGGGACGCAACCGACATAATTCGGTTGGTCCATACATTTCTCATACCTTGCTTGAAAAGGTAATTCATACTGCTGATTTTCATTTAAAGTAAACTTCCTTTCCGTAGCTTAACCGATATAATCGTCGAAGGTAATTCGTCCGTCGGTGATACTGATTGTTCGTCCGCCGAAATACTGAACAAGCTCGTGCTCATGGGTAACAACCATAACAGTTGTACCGCAGGCATTGATAGCCTTGAGCAGTTCAAGAATTTCGATTTTGTTTGTAGGGTCAAGGTTACCTGTAGGCTCGTCAGCAATGATAAGCTGAGGGTCATTTACAAGCGCTCTTGCCAGTGCAACACGCTGCTGTTCACCACCTGAAAGCTCGTGAGGGAAAGCCTTAGCCTTGTCCTTGAGCCCAACAAGGCTGATAACATAAGGCACACGGTTGCGGATATATTTGATTGGTGCGTCAATGCTTCTGAGCACGAACGCAACATTATCATACACGTTCATAGTGTCGATAAGCTTGAAGTCCTGAAATACAAAACCAATTGTACGACGAAGCTTGTGCGCCTTGTTTTTCTTGAGCTTGCTGAGATTAAAGCCGTTTACTGTAATCCTTCCGCTTGTAGGCTCAATCTCTTGAAGCAAAAGTCTGATAAGAGTACTTTTACCTGCGCCCGATTTGCCGACTACGAAAGCAAATTCGCCGTCATTTATGCGCAGACTTACATCATTAAGAGCGTCAACGCCGTTTGAATATGTAACACTAACATTTTTAAGTTCTACCAAAAGGTACACCGCCTATCTATATTAATCCAATTTGGATATTATTTCCATAAAAATAATTGTGGGGACAGAAAATAAATCTGCCCCCATAAATAACTGTATAAATCAGCTTCCGCAGAGTGGAAAATCCGCCCGGGAGCAATGATTGTATTTTAGAACTTAACAGGATTTGCGGAGAGGTACTTCTTAACCATAAGAGCAATCTTGAATACGATAGCGTGGACAAATTCTCTCAGGTCAAGACCTGTAAGCTTCTTGATTTTTTCAAGCCTGTAAACAAGAGTATTTCTGTGCACGAAAAGCTTTCTGGAAGTTTCGGACACGTTGAGGTTGTTTTCAAAGAAACGCTGAATTCTAAACAGTGTTTCGTGGTCAAGACACTCGATTGAGCCCTTCTTGAAAACTTCCTGAAGGAAAGTTTCACAAAGAGTTGTAGGGAGGTGGTAAATAAGTCTTGCGATACCGAGGTTGTCATAGGAAACGATAACCTTATCAGTGTCGAATACCTTACCAACTTCAAGAGCAATCTGAGCTTCCTTGAAGGAGCGAGCCAAATCCTTGATACCTGTAACAACAGTACCGATACCAACATTAACCCTTGTGTAGAATTCGCTGGAGAGTGTGTCGGAAATGGAGCGAGCAAGCTTTTCCAAATCCTTGGACTCAACATTATTCTTGATTTCCTTAACAAGAACGATATCGGACTCAGTGATATTAAGAACGAAATCCTTAGCCTTATCAGGGAAGAGGTTCTGAATAACATCGAATGCGGAAACATCGTTGGAAGAAACAATTCTGATAAGAAGAACAACTCTGCTTACATCATTGTTGAAGTGGAGCTCACGAGCCTTTACAACGATATCGCCTGGGAGAACGTTATCGAGAACAACGTTCTTGATAAAGTTTGTTCTGTCATATTTTTCATCGTAGTACTGCTTGATAGAAGAAAGAGTAATAGACATAATGTTTGCATACTTAGCAGCATTTTCGTCAGTACCCTCAACAAATACAGCATAATCAGGCTTGATGTGGGAGCCGAATGGCTTGTATGTATAGCCGTCACGGACAAAGATATCGTGGGAGTCGCTCAAGTCAAGAGAAACGAACTCGTTTGTTGTTCCGATTTTGGAAAGCTCGCTGCAAGCGATAATTGTAGCAGTTGAGTCAACAACGCCGATGATGCAGTCCATAGCATCTCTCATCTGATGAATTAAGCCCTGAAAAAGTCTGTTTGACATATACCCGGTCATCCTTTCATTTTATAAGCCTGATAAATTTCATAGTACAAAATTGTATAATCAGCTTTAACAAAGCGGCAGTTTCTTTATATAATTCGCCGCCCATATCAATTATTATACACATTTTTTGTTCACTTTGCAAGTGTTTTTTGTAATTTTCTCTAAAAAAGTGCTATGAAATTTTATATCTCGGCAATTTCACAAATACATATACATAGTTTAACATACTTTTTGTGCAATTGTGTGAATTTTTTATTAACTTCCTCAAAGAGCTGCAAATGATTAATGATAAAAAACTCCGCTTCTGAACTAAATCAGAAGCGGATATGTAATGAACTTAGTTGTTGATGAGCTTATCCTCATCGCTCCAGCTATAAAGCTTTCTGATGTCTTCGCCAACAACCTCAGCTGGGTGTTCAGCAGCAAGCTTTCTCATAGCCTTGAAGTGAACCTGAGAACCTGCGTCGGACATATCGAGGAGGAAGTCCTTAGCGAAAGTACCGTCCTGAATGTCGGAGAGAACCTTCTTCATAGCCTTCTTTGTTTCCTCAGTGATAATCTTAGGACCTGTGATGTAGTCGCCGTATTCAGCTGTGTTGGAGATGGAGTATCTCATACCTGCGAAACCGCTCTGGTAGATGAGGTCAACGATGAGCTTCATTTCGTGGATACATTCAAAGTAAGCGTTTCTTGGGTCGTAACCTGCTTCAACAAGTGTTTCGAAACCAGGCTGCATGAGTGCGCAAACTCCGCCGCAGAGAACAGCCTGCTCACCGAAGAGGTCAGTTTCTGTTTCTGTTCTGAATGTTGTTTCGAGTACGCCAGCTCTTGCGCCGCCGATACCGAGTGCGTAAGCAAGACCGATATCTGTAGCATCGCCTGTAGCGTCCTGTTCAACAGCGATAAGACAAGGAACACCCTTGCCAGCCTGATATTCACTTCTTACTGTGTGACCAGGGCCCTTAGGAGCGATCATAATTACGTTTACGTTCTTTGGTGGAACGATACAGCCGAAGTGAATGTTGAAGCCGTGTGCGAATGCAAGTGTCTTGCCTTCTGTAAGGTTAGGCTCGATAGCTTCCTTGTAGAGCTTAGCCTGCTTTTCGTCAGGAATGAGAATCATGATAACGTCAGCAGCCTTAGCAGCTTCAGCAACGGAAAGAACCTTGAGCCCCTGAGCCTCTGCCTTTGCAGCGGACTTTGAGCCTTCGTAAAGACCAACAACAACGTTTACGCCGCTGTCCTTAAGGTTGAGAGCGTGAGCGTGACCCTGTGAGCCATAGCCGATGATTGCAACGGTCTTGCCGTCAAGTCTGCCGAGATCGCAGTCCTGCTGATAATAAATTTTTGCCATTTTAAAAACCTCCGTTTTATATTAATTGGATTTCTATACTTTATCAAACGTAATGCTACGTTTAAAAATTAAACGTACACTCGTTTAATTACAGAATTATTTTTTAATAGTTTCCGCACCCTTCTGGATAGCAAT
>JAZSHA010000129.1:0-12567 GCA_045533025.1 Oscillospiraceae bacterium | reverse complement strand
GATCCGACTTCACCGCAAAGGCTGTCCATATCGTTGCAAAGAAAATCATATACAGCTTTGTGGCAAGACCTGACTTGCCGTCTGAAACTGCAACACCTTTTCCGCACCACACGATATGTTCACCGATTTGAAGGTGACGGTTGAATTTTACTGCAACCTGACGGCCGAGTTTTGTTTCCTCTGTCATTCTATGTCACACCCCTTTTGAATGTGGAATTCGAAATGTGAAAAGTGAAATTAACGTTATTCCGCAAACAAACGCTTTCGTTTGTTTTAAGAACGATAGTCCCCGTTGATCTTAACGTAATCATAAGTCAGGTCACAGCCCCAGGCTGTAGCCTTTGCGTCACCCGAATTAAGCTCGATATAGATTTCGATTTCGTCCTCAGTAAGAACAACCTTTGCCTCGTCCTCGGAGAATTCTACGCCTGCACCGTTGCGGCAAACTGCGATACGTCCAGCCTTTGAAGCAAGGTCAACATCAACCTTTGTGATGTCGAAATCAGCCTCAGCGTAGCCGATTGCACAGAGAACACGTCCCCAGTTTGCGTCAGCACCAAACATTGCACACTTGAACAGCGGAGAACGGATTACGCTCTTTGCAACAATGATAGCTGTATCAAGGTCAGGTGCAGAGGAACAAACGCAGGTAAGAAGCTTTGTTGCTCCCTCGCCGTCCTTTGCAAGCATTCTTGTAAGGTTAGCCATAACCTGATAGAGAGCGTCCTTGAAGGTTGCAAAATCAGCATTTTCCTCAGTAATTTCCACATTTTCAGCAAGTCCCGATGACATAAGCATACAGGTATCGTTTGTGGACTGGTCGCCGTCAACGGAAAGACAGTTATATGTAATCTTCACGATTTCGGAAAGTGCCTTCTGGAGAAGCTCAGCAGAAATCGCACAGTCGGTTGTGATGAAGTTGAGGGTTGTAGCCATATTAGGGTGAATCATACCGCTGCCCTTTGCCATACCGCCCATTTTGCAGAGCTTGCCGCCGATTTCAAATTCAACAGCGTACTCCTTCTTCACTGTATCGGTTGTCATAATAGCAGTTGCAGCCTCAAGATTGCCCTCGTAGGAAAGCTTCTTCACAAGCTCAGGAACAGCCTCACGGATTGGTTCGATAGGCAAAATCTGACCGATTACACCTGTTGAAGCAACGATAACCTGTTCAGGTGCAATGCCGAGAGCATCAGCTGTAAGCTTACACATTTCCAGTGCCTTTTCCTCGCCGTCAGCGTTGCAGGTGTTGGCATTCTTTGAGTTTGCGATAACAGCCATAGCCTTGCCACCGCTTTTTGCAAGGTTGTTCTTTGTAACAACAACAGGCGCACCCTTGACCTTGTTGGAAGTGTACACGCCAGCCGCGTTGCACATAACGTCTGAAACTATCAGACAAATGTCATTCTTCTTTGTAGGGTTCTCCTTGATACCGCAGTAAAGACCGCTTGCCTTGAAGCCCTTTGCGGCACACACGCCGCCGTCAATAATATTCATAATCCAGGAAACTCCTTTTTCTTCAAATTCAGAATTCGGAATGCGTAATGCGGAATTATTTTGAATTAGCATTTTTCTGCGTTTTTGTTATTGCAACTAAAATGCTTATTAATTCCTGACAATCCGAATTCATACTGTCAAAATGTTTTTTCTCAATATATCCGCTCTCTCCAAGTAGTTCAAGCCAATATTCGGTTTCGCTCGCCTCTTTCAACGCAATATTCATTTTTGCATAAAAATCAGCCTTGCTTTGACCTCTTATTGCTTCCTTAACGTTTGCACCGATACTTGTACCGCTTCGCAAAATCTGCTTTGAAAGAACATATTCTTTCTTTTCCGAAAGCAAATATTTATACAGCTTTATAATTCTTAACGCAAAAGCTTTACTTTTGTCAACAATTACATTTTCTGACTTCACAATGTTTTTTACCCATTTAATTCCGAATTCCGCATTACGAATTCCGAATTAAATTAACCCCGTAGTTTCGTCAATTCCCATCATAATATTCATACACTGTACAGCCGCGCCGCTTGCACCCTTACCGAGGTTGTCAAGACGTGAGCAAAGCAGAACGTGGTCGTCGTTACCGAAAACAAAAATCTGCATAAGGTTTGTATTTTTAAGTGTATTAGCCGCAAGGAATCCGTCCTGAAGTACGCCCTCGCCCATAAACGGCATTACCTTTACAAAGTTCTGTCCCTCGTAGTGCTTAGCCATAACCTCCCAAACCTGCTGTGCGGAAGTTTTCTTTGCCATTGCACGGAGGTGAAGCGGAATGGAAACAACCATACCGTTATAATAGTTGTCAACAATAGGATTGAAAATCGGCGGATAGGAAAGTCCCGAAATTGCCATCATTTCCTTGATGTGCTTGTGTGTCTTGCCCATTGAATACTGTCTTGGGGAGTTGTACTCGTCAGGCTTATTGTCGCCCTCATAAACAGCGATAGCCTTCTTGCCTGCGCCGCTGTAGCCTGAAACTGCGTGGCAGATAATCGGATGATAAGGTGCAATAAGACCTTCCTGCACGATTGGATAAAGTGCCGCATTGAAACCGCTTGCGTAACAGCCCGGGACAGCAACTCTGTTGGAAGAAGCAATTTTGTCCCTGTGAGCCTGTGAAAGCTCAGGCAGACCGTAAGCCCACGCAGGGTTTGTTCTGTGAGCTGTGGAAGCGTCGATAATTCTTGTATTCTTGTTTTCTACCAGCGAAACCGACTCGATAGCCGCCGCATCAGGCAGGCAGAGGAAAGTGAAATCCGACTCATTTATAAGACGCTTTCTTTCGACTGCACTCTTTCTTAAATCCTCGTCAATTTTAAGTATTTCAACATCTGTTCTATCCTTGAATCGCTCAATAATTTTAAGTCCCGTAGTGCCTTCCTGACCGTCTATAAAAATCTTGTATGCCATTTCAATTCTTTCCTTTCGTTATTGTCGTCTATATAAAATGTAGTTTTATTATATAGTCCGCTTGTTAATTTTTATTGTACATTCTGTATGTTATTTATTAATTTATGCAATTATTCATCGCTATTCTGCATATTTTCGATTTTATGCAATAGTACGACGAATATATTCAATCTGAGCCTTTACAGATTCAGGTGCAGGACCGCCGGGTACCTTTCTCATATTAACGCAGGTTTCAAGGCTGATTGCATCGTAAACGTCCTCCTCGAAGGTGTCACAGAGCGCCTTGTATTCAGCGAGAGGGAGCTCCTCAAGTGTTGTACCCTTTTCGATACAGGTTGCAACGAGTGTACCTGTAATCTTGTATGCGTCACGGAAAGGAAGTCCCTTCTTTACAAGGTAGTCAGCGCAGTCTGTTGCGTTGATGAAGCCCTTTGCAGCAGCTGCACGCATATTCTCACGGTTTACACGCATTGTTGCAAGCATAGGAATAAAGGTTGTGATACAAAGCTTTACTGTGTCGATTGCATCGAAAATTGCTTCCTTGTCTTCCTGCATATCCTTATTATACGCAAGAGAAAGTCCTTTCATCATAACAAGAAGTGTATTCAAATCGCCGTATACACGTCCTGTCTTGCCGCGGATAAGCTCAGTAATATCAGGATTTTTCTTCTGCGGCATAATTGATGAGCCTGTTGAGTAAGCGTCATCAAGCTCAATGAACTTGAACTCCCAAGAGCACCACATAACAATTTCCTCGGAGAATCGGGAGAGGTGCATCATAAGGATAGAGAGTGCAGAACAAAGCTCAATGCAGAAATCTCTGTCGGAAACACCGTCAAGGCTGTTCTGAGTGATATCGTCAAAACCGAGAAGTGCAGAAACCTGACGTCTGTCAATCGGATATGTTGTGGAAGCAAGTGCACCGCTGCCGAGAGGCATAAAATTCATTCTCTTGTATGTATCGGAAATTCTGCCAAGGTCACGCACGAGCATATTTGCGTAAGCCATAAGGTGATGCGCAAAAGTGATTGGCTGTGCACGCTGGAGGTGTGTGTAGCCAGGCATTACAGTGTTGAGGTTATCCTCGGCAAGTGTGCAGATTGTTTCGATAAGCTCTCTTACCATAGGAACGATTTCCATAATCTCATCCTTGAGATACATTCTGATATCAAGTGCAACCTGGTCGTTGCGGCTTCTTGCAGTGTGAAGTCTCTTGCCTGTGCCGCCGAGTCTTTCAGTAAGCACCTGCTCAACAAACATATGAATATCCTCAGCGTTAGGGTCAAACATAAGCTTGCCGCTGTCGATATCGTTAAGGATACCTGTCAGACCCTCAACAATCTTCTCGCTCTCGCTCTTGTCAATGATACCTGTATCGCCAAGCATTGTAGCGTGCGCAATCGAGCCGCGGATATCCTGCTTATACATTCTTGCGTCAAAGGAAATTGACGAGTTGAAGTCATTTACACGCTTGTCAAGCTCCTTTGAGAAGCGTCCTGCCCACATTTTATCTGCCATAATAATTCTCCTTTATTCGTTTTCTTCAAAATCTATATTTTCCAAATCAAATTCTTCGCCGTCAAAGATTACATCTGCAATAATTTCAGGCATACAATCATATCTGCCCCTTGATGTTCCCGGAGTTGTGTGCATTTCAATCTTACCGCTGTCAAGCTCAAAGCTTACAACGTTCCCGAAGAAAATTTCCTCAATTCCGTCGGGATAATCAATTGCAATGCTTGTTGAATAAATCTCGTCCGTATCGTAAGCCGCAAAGTCAAGCCAGCTGTAATCATTGTCGATGTAATAATTCACGTGCTCATCTATAAGCTCGGCAGCGTCAAGTCTGTGCGCTGTAAAATGTCCGTCGATACCCTTTTTGTATATTACCAGCTCTTCAATGCTTATTCCAGAACCCGAGCCGACATAATAGGACACAGCCAGTTCGTCCTCGCCATCGCCGTCAGCGTCAAGCCATTCGCACTTCGGCAAAATTCTTCTCGGAGTCAGCCAGTTCTGCTCAAACTCGTCGATTACGCTTCCCTGCTCAATAAACACCAGCGGTTCTTTTCCGTCGGGATAAACTCCATAAATTTTTGTATCTCCTGCCTCAGCAATCAGCGAAGCATAATTTGTAAAATCCATATCCGTGCCCGAAACATCAAACTTGTAAGTCGGGTCAAGCACATATCCGCTCGTGGAAGTGTTCCCGTTCAGCTGGATTTCCGTTTGTGTTTCGCTGTCCGCATTCTGTACAGGCTTTTCAACCTTCTGCTTGGGCACTCCGATTTTCTCGACTGCCTCTGACGGAACTCTCGTGTAATCGTATGTATGTTCATCGGTAATCCAGTAAAGCGTTTCGCCGTCGCTGCTCAGCTCAAGCTTCGCAAACGCTTCCTCACCGTTATTGTCAATTTTAATCATCAGTTCCTCAAAGGAATATTTTGTCGGCTCATAGGTTTTTATCTGCCAGCCCTCAAAGTCACATTCGTGCCAAAGATACTTGTAATCCTCGGTGAATTCCAGCACCGAAACCGCCGCATTTTCCTCCGCAACCGTCTTTTCAAACAGCGCCATATCGTCCGTCCAGTAGCCAACCAGCGAAGCCTGCAAAGCGTTCTCCGCCTCGGTGTAGTCCACCTGCTCCTCCTTTGAGCAAGCCGTGAGCATAAGTGCTGTCATTATCACAGACAGCACCAGTGCCGCCGTTTTTTTATCATTAATCAATTCCTGTTCACTCTCTTTCAGGCACAATTTTTCCGCCCTGTGCAGCAAACTCGTCTGCCTGTTCCTTCGGGATAATCTGTCCGTAATCGCTTATATAAGTAATTGCCGAACCATAAAGCGGAGAGATATCGCTGATTTCGCAGCAATCCACACCAAGCCGTGTTATATTACCCAATGAAGCAAGCTTTGCAAAATCAATGTTGCTGTAATCATAAAGGGATAAGTAGCTTGCCATCGGAAAAAGGGAGATAAACTCATAGTCGCCGTCAGTAAGCTCCTTCTTTGTGAGAGCATCAATGGGAATTGAATCCATAATGCTCAGATATTCCTCACCCTTATAGCTGATAATATCAATCAATGTATATTCCGAAGAAGCAATCCCCTCAAAAAGAGCCTTGCCCTCGTCATTCAGATGCGGAAGAAGCTCATCAATCGGAACCTCCATAAGTCTTATACCGTCAGCATAGCTGCCGTATTCATATGGTGCAATATAAAAACCTACACTGCCGTCTTTCAGGTTAAATCTTTTATCAGCCACGCAGTAGCCGATTATATAATCGCCATTTTCATCAATTCCGCATTCAATCGTATCCATATAGCTGTTATCCGCATTCTTCATTGTTTCAACAAATGATGCGTACTCGCTCAGCTCTGTGTCATTGTACAGTACCCGTGTTATAAACATCGAATCATAGATTCTCGCCATATATTTCTCAGCAACAGCATCCTTGTCAGCAATCATTTCCGAAAGCCTGATAAGCTCACCTGTCCTGAGGTCAAACATCATAGGAACAGGCAGTGTGTAGCCGTGTGCCGCACCTGCACTATATGAAAAATCATACACCGTAAGCGAAAGGATATTGCCGCTCACCGAATCAATCTCAAAGCTGATTTCACGCATATTCTTTGTTACAGTATGCTCGTAGAATTCCGCGGTTTCCTCATCATATTCACCATCGGAATTGTAGCACATTCTTTCTGCCTCAGCCTTTTCATATTCATACGCCTCATCAGCGTAATCCTTCAGATACCGGTTGATTTTTTCGCATACGACTTCATCTCCTCCGGTAAATACGGGATACTCCGCATTATATGCCGTAATATCCAGACCGCTTTCATCAGTGAACACTTCTTCTGTATATTCCGATATCCATTTAATGTCTGAATTCAGAGAAACCCTTCCAACTGTACACAGCGGATAACTGTCATAACGCTCGCTTATCGGGAAAACCGTCGGTCGTTCACTTCCGTCATGCGGTTCTTCTTCAATCGGCTCATCCGGGCAAACCGGCTCCTCCTCGGTAACTGTCACCGTTGTTTTTTCTTCAAACGCTGTTGTATCTGCCGTTGTAATCTCTTTCTCAGAAGCCGTTGTTGTAATCTCTGTCTCAGAAACCGTGGTAACCTGCTCCGTTTCAACAGCTGCTTCCTCCGTCTGTTTATTACAGCCTGCAAGCACCACTGCCGTCAATATTGCCAAAAACAAAGCTGTTTTCCTGCCCAAATCCGTCACCCTTTCCTTACCCGAAAAACGAACAAAGGGGCGGGGCGTAATCCTGCTGAAAAATCAACATTATTACACCTTTCGCCCCACGTTTTATTCAAGAAACTTACTTGTTGTTTCTCTTAGCGTCAAGCTTAGCCTTAACCTTGATTGGAAGACCAAAGAGGTTGATGAAGCCTGCGGAATCCTTCTGGTCGTAAACTTCGTCCTCGTCAAATGTAGCAACTTCCTCATCATAGAGTGTGTATGGAGAAGTTACGCCTGCGTTGATGATGTTGCCCTTATAAAGCTTGAGCTTAACATCACCTGTAACTGTTTCCTGAGTCTTGTCAACGAAAGCGGAGAGAGCCTCACGAACAGGTGTGTACCACTGACCGTTGTAAACAATATCAGCAAAGTCAATAGCGAGCTTCTGCTTCATTCTCTGTGTAGCCTTGTCGAGAGTGATTGTTTCGAGAACATCGTGAGCGTGGTAAAGAATTGTTCCGCCCGGTGTTTCGTAAACGCCTCTTGTCTTCATACCAACGAGACGGTTTTCAACGATGTCAGCAAGACCGATACCGTTTGCGCCGCCAAGCTCGTTGAGCTTCTTGATAATGGAAACACCGTCCATTTCAACGCCGTCAACAGCTGTAGGAACGCCCTTTTCAAAGTGGATTGTTACATATGTAGGCTTGTCAGGAGCCTGAAGTGGGGAAACGCCCAGTTCGAGGAAGCCTTCCTTCTCGTACATTGGTTCATTTGCAGGGTCTTCAAGGTCAAGACCTTCGTGGGAAAGGTGCCAGAGGTTCTTATCCTTAGAGTAGTTTGTTTCTCTGTTAATCTTGAGAGGAATATTGTGAGCTTCTGCGTAGTCGATTTCTTCATCTCTGGACTTGAGATCCCAAATTCTCCAAGGAGCGATGATTTCCATATCAGGAGCAAAAGCCTTGATTGTAAGTTCAAATCTTACCTGGTCATTACCCTTACCTGTACAGCCGTGGCAGATAGCGTCAGCTCCCTCAGCAAGAGCGATTTCAACAATTCTCTTAGCGATGATAGGACGTGCAAAGGAAGTACCGAGGAGATACTTACCCTCGTAAACAGCCTGAGCCTTGAGAGTAGGGAATACGAATTCTTCAACGAATTCCTTGTTAAGGTCTTCAATGTAGAGCTTGGAAGCGCCTGTCTTGATAGCCTTTTCTTCAAGACCGTCAAGCTCTGTGCCCTGTCCAACGTCGCCTGAAACAGCGATTACTTCACAGTTGTTGTAGTTTTCCTTGAGCCACGGAATGATGATAGAAGTATCAAGTCCGCCTGAGTAAGCAAGGACAACCTTTTTGATTTCTTTAGCCATGATAAATTCCTCCATTATTAACACAGTTACAAACTGTTATTTTACAAGTACAATCCTTATTATACACCATAAATATGCTTTGTCAAGTGCTTTCTGTATATTTTTATAATTTTATTTGGTAATATTCATTATTAAGTGTATATTTTTCTTTTTATACATTTTACAGCTGCATATTTTGCATATATACACATCATTATACATTTCCCGCCTTAATGTCAATCACCACGACCTCAGGCTGATTGAACACACGCGGCACTTCATTCTTGCAAAGTCCACGGCTTACAACCATTTCTGTCGTGCCGTCAGCAAGGGTATAGTGTCCCCCTGCATAGTTGGGGAAAACACCCTGATTAGGTGCATACAGACCGTTCAGCAGGAACGGGATACGAACCTGTCCGCCGTGGGCATGACCACACACAACAAGGTCAAAATTGTTGCCGCTGTACAGCTCAACGTGGTCAGGACGGTGCGACATCAACACCGTGAACTTCTCACCTGCCGCATCAACACAGTCCGCAAACTGCTTGCCGTACATCTCGTTATCCACGCCGCAGATACGGATTTCGCCGAAGTCCGCATACTCGCCCTCCAGCACCTCAGCACCGCAATCGCCAACAATTTTCTTGATATTGTCAACCTCGCCCGACCATTCCTCGTGGTTACCCGTAACATAATAGCAGGGATACTTTTCAGCAAGCTGAGAAAGCAATTCAATGCTGTTTTCGTGTGGACGAACGTCCTCGAAAATATCCCCCGCAAGCAGGATAACGTCAGGCTGCTGCCTGTCAACAACATCAAGCAAAACCTGCTGATTTGCACCGTAGCTGCTGCTGTGAAAATCGGTCAGCAGAACAATTCTCGTATCCTCGGTAACCTTGTCCGTGACAAATTTGTAACGGGGCACAGTAATCCCCACATCACAGGCAATCGCCGCCAGTATCAGCAGCCATCCGAGAATTATGTAGGTGACACGTTTCTCCCACTTTGATTTTTTTGCTTCTTTTGTCATAGTTTTGTTTCACCTTCAAAGTCTAAAATGCAAATATTAAAAGTTTCATTTTAATTCCGCATTACGCATTACGCATTACGAATTAAACCTCTTTCCCAAGTCTGATAACCGACTCTGTAACCAGCTTCTTGAAAAGCGGTGCAACTCTGTCAGCTGTTTCCTGCACCTCTGCGTGTGTAAGCGGATTTTCGGTAATTCCGCAAGCCATATTGGAAATGCAGGAAATTCCCACAACCCTCATACCTGCGTGATTTGCCGCAATCGCCTCACAGGCTGTTGACATGCCTACTGCGTCTGCGCCGAGAGTTCTTACCATTCTGATTTCGGCAGGTGACTCATAGTTAGGACCTGTAAGCTGAATGTAAACGCCCTCCTGCAATGGAATATCCAAATCCTTTGCGGCATCCCTTACAATCGCTCTCAGGTCACGGTTGTAGATGTTGCTCATATCAGGGAAACGCACGCCCAGCTCGTCTGCATTTGCACCAATCAGCGGTGACGGAGCCATACAAATCTGGTCGGAAATAAGCATAAAGTCGCCAGCGTGGTAATCAAAATTCACGCCGCCTGCCGCATTTGTCAGGAACAGAATTTTTGCGCCCATCATCTTCATAAGGCGAACAGGGAGAACAACGTCCTCCATTGGATAACCCTCATAGTAGTGGACTCTGCCCTGCATAATAACAACCTTTACGTCGCCCACATAGCCGAACACGAAGCGCCCCTTGTGACCTGCAACGGTGGACTTGGGGAAGCCTTCAATCTCGCCATAGTCGAGAGTTGCTTCAATTTTTATTCCGTCGGCGTAGTCACCCAGACCAGAGCCGAGAATAAGCGCTACATCAGGCACAAAATCAATCTTCTCTCTGAAGCACTTGTAACATTTTTCAAGTCTTTCGTAAATCCTGCTCATTGTAGTTGCTCCCTTCAAATTATATTGATAAATTATATAATTCCTAATTCCGCATTTCGAATTCCGAATTAATCAGTAGCCAGTCCCTCATAAACTTCAGGCTCAGGCTGTGGATACTTTCTTGCAAGAACAATAGTATCCAGTGCGTCAACCGTGTACTCGCCCTCAACATAACGCATAGGCTCTGTGCCAGCCTTGCCGTCGCCTACATATACACCGTACTTGCCGAATGCAAACAGGGTAACAGGGTACTCATTCGGGTTGAAGAACACAACAATCTCCTCAAACTCGTTGTCCCCACGGAGAATAAAGCCTGTCACACGCTGAGGAAGCTTGTCGAGGAACTGCATATTCTTGCCGACCTCGATGCCGTCATACATTCTGAAAGCCTTGTGAGCCTTTCTGAATGCAATCAGACCCTTGTAGTAGTCAACAACGTCCTTGTACTCAGACTTTCTGTTCCACTTGAGGCTGTTGATAGCGTCAGGGGAATTGTAGCTGTTATGGTCAAAAGATGTACCACCGGGGAACGGCTTTGAACGGAGGAATTCCTGTCCAGCCTGAATGAATGGTATACCCTGCGCAAGGAACACCATAGCCGCCGACATCTTGTCCATCTTAATTCTTGTTTCAATGCTCTGAGTGCCGTTTGTGTAGTAAAGCTTATCCCAGAGAGTGAGGTTGTCGTGTGCTTCAACGTAGTTTACCGCCTGCACGGGATGGTCTGTCCACGCAAACTTTTTCAGATTAGGAATCTGTGGATGCGGAATTCTGCCGCACATTACTTCCTTCACGTATTCCTCGTTGCCGCTTGCGCCGTTTACATAACCCCTGTCACGATTTTCAAAGTTGTTGCCCTTGATTGTATCACGGAAATCATCGCTGAAGAAACCGTAATCGGGAGTGTGTCTTGCGTTAAGCTTCATTGCACGCTTTTCCCAGCTTACAGGGGAGTCGCCGCCTGTCCAGCCTTCACCATAAAGAATTACGTTAGGATTGATTTCTTTCAGACGAGCAGAAATCTCATTCAGCGTTTCGATATCGTAAAGTCCCATAAGGTCAAAACGGAATCCGTCAATCTTGTATTCCTTTGCCCAGTAGCAGATGCTGTCCACGATGAACTTTCTTGCCATTTTTCTTTCTGTAGCAAATTCGTTTCCACAGCCGCTTCCGTTGCTGAAATACTCGCCGTTTTCGCCCCATAGTCTGTAGTAATATTTAGGATAAGTCTTGTTGAAGCAGGAGTCAGCCGTGGCAAAGGTGTGGTTGTAAACAACGTCCATTATTACGCCGATACCCTGTCTGTGAAGTGCGTAAACAAGTCTTTTCAGCTCGGCAACCCTTGTTCTTCCGTCGAAAGGATTTGTGGAGTACGAACCGCAAGGTGCATTGAAGTTTCTCGGGTCATAACCCCAGTTAAACTGCGGCTTATGGAGATTTGTCTCCTCAATTCTTTCATAGTCGAAAATCGGCATAAGCTGAACGTGTGTGACACCCATTTCCTTGATGTGGTCGATACCGATTTTGTCGCCTGCCGCATTTATAACCCCATTTTCGATAAACGCAAGAAAACGTCCCTTATAGCAGAAATTACCGCTCTTGTCAATGGAAAAGTCACGGACGTGAAGCTCATAGACACAAGCATCCGTAGGGTGTTCAAGCTTTACATAGTCCTGATTTTCCCAGCCCGCAGGGTTACAGCTTTCCAAATCCAGCACCATACCCATTGTGCCGTTAACGCCTGCGCTTCGTGAATATATATCAACGGTTTCCTGTTCGATACCGTCATAATCCATCAGATAAGTATAGTACACGCCGTCAAGGTCACCGTGAGCAACCTTTGTCCATACGCCGTTTTTGCCCTTTGTCATAGGCATATTGCGGTATGGCTTCTCATCACGGCAATCGTGGTAAAGATGCACTGTAACCTTGTCAGCCTCAGGCGCCCATACACGGAATTCCGTCTGATTTTTACTGTACAGCGCACCGAGCTCCCCGTCAAAAGCATATTTTTCATCTATCTTGCTAAACAAATCAACAGCCCCTTAAAAATAGTCATATATATCATAATTATACACTAAAACGTTTACTATGTAAATAATGTAAGTTTACAAATATGTTAATGATTTTTTGTACGGACAGGTAAATTATAATTTAGCGTATGAAT
>JAZSHA010000215.1:0-15843 GCA_045533025.1 Oscillospiraceae bacterium | reverse complement strand
GAAGAAGCTACTGAAGAAGAAGTAGAAGAAGAAGCTACTGAAGAAGAAGTAGAAGAAGAAGCTACTGAAGAAGAAACTGAAGAAGTTTCCAACCCAACAACAGGTAACGCTTCCGTTGCTCTCGCTGTAATTCCTGTAGCTCTCGCTGCTGCTGCTGTAGTTGCTAAGAAGAGAAGCTAATTGCGCGCTGGGATTACCCAGCTTCATGAAAGATAACAACGGTTACTTTATGTAATTAAAGTTATTCTAACATCAATCAGTGCAGTCCGTATGCAGAACGGACTGCACTTTTCTTTTTACCCCAAGGTGTTCTGACCTTGGGGTTTTTTGTATAAGTTATACTCATAGTTAACTTAAACGTTTTTGATAATTTTTTCTGTAAATTTTATTCCGTTTTTGAACAAAATTAACGATTAATGCTTGACATTCATTAGGCAAATTGATATAATAATTATACAACTCTATATATTTTTACAATAGAATAACATAATTTTTGTGTAATTATCACTAAGGTTACACATTGAACTTGTATGGTTTGCACTGTTTTTTGCTGTTTGAACTGCCTTTATACCACATATTGGCAGCGCGGAGCTATGCCCGCCGGTGCAAACTATCGGTTTTGAGTTAGGTTATATGAAAGGTGGTCTATCTGTTGTCAAGGAAAACAAATTTTAAAAGGATTTTGTCTGCGGCAGTTGCAGTTCTCCTTTGTGTTTCTGTGGTTTCCTGTTTCCCTGCTTCAGCTGAAAGCGAACCCGCGCAGCCTTCCGCTACTGCCGGTGCTCAGTACACTGAGGCGGCTCTTGCTTTCGAAAAGCAGAAAACCTACAGCGAATACTTTGATGAAATTGTAAATGTCAAGCGCCCTAATGCTGAAGCGCTGCTCTCCTACTCGGGCAAGAGTGATAACGCTGAAGCCGAAGTGACAACCTTCGAGGGCAAGGATAATGTTTTGGTATGGTCCAATCAGGAAGGTCGTGTTGACTATACGGTTGATGTTCCCGAAACAGGCGCTTATCAGTTGGAGGTAAGTTACTTTCCTCTCGATGACGGAGCTACTGTTACAGAGCTTTCCGTTCTGCTGGACGGCGTATCTCCTTATGATACTGCTACCCGTGCTACACTCCCTCATATTTGGACAAGTGAATACCCGATTACTACCGACTCCAAGGATAATGAAGTCCGTCCTCCTCAGGTTCAGGCTTCAAGATGGGTTAACTCCATGGTTTACGATGTGGACGGTCTTTTCAATGACCCGCTTTACTTCGTGCTCGAAGAGGGTACTCATACTATTTCCTTTGAGTCTGAGCGTGCGTCTGTTGCTATTGAGTATATAAAGCTTTGCAATTCAAAGGCTGCTGAGACTTACAAAAAGCCTTCTGATGCTGACCTTGCAAAGAACAGCGGTGCTGCTCCTATCAAGCTTCAGGGCGAACAGTATCTTTATACCAATTCTCAGACTTTGTTCCCTACATACGACAGAGGTTCTTACCTTACTGAACCTTCCCATCCGTCCAAACAGCGCTACAATACAGTAGGTGACGGTACTTGGGATACTGCGGGTCAGGCTATTACCTGGGAAATGAAGGTTGAAACCGCAGGTTATTATAAGGTTGGTATCAAGGCTCGTCAGAATGAGCTCCGCGGTCTTTACACAAACCGCCGACTCCTTGTTGACGGCAAGGTGCCTAATGATGCTTTTGAACAGATTAAGTTCCAGTACGATGATGACTGGCTTCTTGTTGTTCCTGAGGACGAAAACGGTGAAGCTGCGTATGTTTACCTTGATAAGGGTACTCATCAGCTCACTCTTGAAGTAATCCCTGGTGAAATTGGCGAGTCTATGAGACGTCTTGATGAGATTGTTTATACTGCTAACCAGTATTATATGCAGATTCTCATGATTACAGGTCCTACTCCCGATAAGTACACTGACTACTTCATTCATAAGGAAATTCCTGAAATTCAGGAGGTTTTCATTCAGCTTGCTGCTCAGCTTAATGCTGAAAAGAATAATATCGAAAGCCTTGCTAATCAGAAGGGTACAGAAGCTGCTGCTCTCGAAAGACTTGCTGACGTACTGGAAAAGTGCGCTGATAAGCCAAACAAAATTCCTGATATGATTTCCAACAATTCCATCAAGGATAACGTTAACTCCGTTTCTTCCTGGATGCGTCAGTACCGTGAACAGCCTCTTGAGGTTGACTTCATTGAGCTTGTTCCTGCTGACGGTGAGTTTACTACTGTTAAGTCAAACGTTTTCAAGAGCATGGGCTTCGGCTTCAAGGGCTTCATCAACTCATTCTTTGAAGATTATACTCAGCTTTCCGATATTGAAGGTGACTCCATTAACGTTTGGGTTTCCTCAGGTCGTGACCAGGCTAACGTTATCAAGCAGATGGTTGACTCCGACTATAACCCTGATGCTGATGTAAAGGTTGCTGTAAACCTTGTACAGGGTGCTATTATGGAAGCTGTTCTTGCAGGTAAGGGTCCTGACGTTGCTCTCTTCGTCGGCGGCGAATTCCCTGTAAACCTTGCGCTTCGTGACCTTATTGTTCCTATGAACGATATGGAGGGCTTTGACGAGGTTATGGGCAGATTCCAGAAGAATGCTGCTGTTCAGTATACATATGACGGCGAGGTTTATGCTGTTCCTATTACACAGAGCTTCCCGATGATGTTCTATCGTAAGGATATGCTCGCTCAGGTTGGTATCAGTGAGCCTCCTGAGACATGGGACGAACTGATTGATATGCTTCCTGCTATTCAGAGAAAGTATATGCAGCCGGGTCTTATTCTCCCAGGCGTTGTAAACGGCGTTTCCGTTTCTCCTGCTACAGAAGCAGGTCATACATTTGCTCTGCTTATGCTCCAGTCGGGTACAAACTACTATAATGCTGACCAGACTGCTACAAACTTCGATTCACAGGCTGCTGTTGACGCATTTGCTAAGTGGACAGACTTCTATAATGTATATAAGTTTGACCAGACCTACGACGCATTTACTCGTTTCAGAACAGGTGAATCCCCAATCGTTATCCAGAACTACTGTACTTTCTACAACCAGCTGAATGTTGCTGCTCCTGAAATCAAGGGACTTTGGGATTTCTGCGCTGTACCTGGTACAGAAAGAGCTGACGGCACAATTTCTCACGCTTCCAACTCTAACGGTGCTGGTGCTATAATCCTTTCCGACTGTATAAATAAGGAAGGCGCTTGGGAATTTATCAAGTGGTTTACCGAAACAGAAACAATGGTTGATTATGCACAGAACGTTGAAGGCGTAATGGGTCCTCTCGGACGTGTTGACGTTGCTAACGTTGAGGCTCTTCAGGAACTTAACTGGTCCAACAAGGATATGGAAAAGATTATGTTCCAGATGGACCAGCTTGAGGAAATTCCAATTGTTCCTTCCGCTTACGTTGTAACACGAAGCATTATGAACGCATTCCGTTCCGTTGTTAACGATAAGGAAAACGCACGTGAAACACTCCGTTGGTACAACATCGATATCAACCGAGAAATCACAAGAAAACGAGAAAATCTCGGTCTTGATGAAAAAGAAGAATAACTTGATTGGAGGGGAAACCTTTGGCTGCTGAAACTCAGAAGAAGGAAATTTTGCTGCCTAATGAGCGCAAGATGTCCTTTAAAGAAAGATGGGGTTATACCTGGCACGAAATGAAGAGAAACAAGATGTGCTACATTATGCTGGCGCCGTTTATGATTTTCTTCCTTGTGTTTACTATAATTCCCGTTTGCTTGGCTTTGCCTATCGGCTTCACTGATTTCGATATGGCTCATTTCCCGCCGAAGTTTGTCGGATTCCAGAACTTCTATACTATGTTCCTTGAGGACGACGTATTTATCGGCGCTATCAGAACTACACTCATTTTCGCTATCTTTACAGGTCCGCTCAGCTATGTGCTCAGCTTCTTCCTTGCTTGGCTCATCAACGAGCTTCACCCTGTACTGAAAACAGTATTTACACTTATTTTCTATGCACCATCTATGGCTGGTAACATCTACTTCGTATGGCAGCTTATCTTCTCGGGCGATACATACGGTTACCTCAATGCTCTTCTTACAGAGCTTGGTATTACAACCTCTGCTATCCAGTGGCTTACTGACGCAAATTATGTTCTTATCTGCGTAATTATCGTTCAGCTCTGGGTATCTATGGGTGCAGGCTTCCTTGCTATGCGTGCAGGCTTCCAGGGTATCGACAAGGCTATGTACGAAGCAGGTGCTATCGAAGGTATCAGCAACAGATGGCAGGAACTTATCTTCATCACAATCCCTTCTATGGGTCCTCAGCTTATGTTTGCTGCTGTAATGCAGATTGTATCCGCATTTACTGTTGATATCGTAGGACGTAGCCTCGCAGGCTTCCCGTCCACAGACTACAAGGTTCACACCATTATGACTCACGCTTTCGACTACGGTTGGATTCGTTACGAAATGGGTTACTCTTCCGCTATCTGCTTTGTCCTGTTCCTTGCAATGCTGGTTTGTAACAACCTCATAGGCAAGCTGCTGGGCAAGTATATGAACTGAGAAACGAGGTGAGGAATACATAATGGCTAAAAAAGAACTGAAGCCTTCTCAGATTGCGGCTCAGATTGAAGCTGAGAATGCCGCTGCTCTCGAAGCGCTGAGAAAAAGGCGTGAAAAAGAACATCGCAAGATGGAAAAATCCAAGGGTACCAACAAGCAGGTTGGTAAGAGCTGGAAAAATGATATCGGTATTTTCCTCTTCCTTACACTCCTCGGTTTGTTCATGTTGCTTCCTATTTACATCGCTATAGTTACTTCTATCAAGCCGGTAAATGAAATCTTCATTATGCCGCCTCGTCTCTATGCGATGGACCCTACTTTTGACAACTTCAAGGACCTTTTCGTTGTAGCTAACAATTCATGGGTTCCTTTCTCAAGAAACGTGTTCAACAGTATTTTCGTTACTGTTACTGCAACCGTTCTCCACGTGCTCTTCGCTTGTACAGCAGGCTTTGTACTTGCAAAGTGCCGTTTCCCGGGCGCAAAGGCAATCAACAAGGTTGTTGTTATCGCCCTCCTCTTCAACAGCCAGGTTACTTACATTATGCAGTATATCGTAATGGCTAAGCTGGGTATGATTAACACATACTCTGCTCTTATCCTCCCTCTTATCGCTTCCTCTATGGGTCTTTACCTTATGATTCAGAGCGTTAGTACAATTCCTGACGCTATGATTGAAGCGGCTAAGGTGGACGGTGCAGGTCTTATGCGTATCTGTTGGGGTATCGTAATGCCGAACTCCAAACCTGCTGTAATGACAATTATCATCTTCCAGTTCCAGGCGGCTTGGAACTCCAACGGTGGTTCACTCGTATACGATGAAGCACTCAAGACTATTCCTACTGTTGTTCAGCAGATTGCTGCAGCAGGTATTGCACGTCAGGGTGCGATTGCGGCTTCCGCAGTTGTACTTATGGTGCCGCCGCTTGCTATCTTCATCGCTGCCCAGAGTAACGTTATGGAAACTATGGCGCACGCCGGAATGAAAGACTAAAAAAATTCGAAGAATTTTTTTAGTCTCCGAGTTTCACATTTTCAAAACTGACGTTTTAAAAATGCAAAACATCGGGAGCATATGGAACACTTACAGTTTTATAAACTGATTTAAATTTGATTTACGGAGGGATAATATGTCAGGCTTGAAAAAGCTTATTTCGCTTATTTCAGCAGCGGCTATCAGTATTTCCGTGCTTGCGGTAAATACCTCCGCGCTGGAAACATATGACCCTTACAGCTATGACAGATGGGGTGACGCTGTTGCTTCTCAGGCAGGCTACACCGCTGAAAAATATGTGGACGGTAACACAATCGGCTGCGGCTCATTCAATGAACCTGCTGACCTGTTCATTTCACATGACAAACTGATGTACATAGCAGATAAGGGAAATAACAGAATTGTTATTACTGACCTTGATTTCAATTTCAAGAAGGAATTGAAGGAGTTCAAGTACAGTGACGCAATGGTAAAAGAAATTACCATTGATTCCAACGTTTTTAGTGACTCGCTTGAAGAGAATACAATGCCTCTTGAAGCGGGCGAGTATGTGCTTGTTTATGATAAGGCAACTTCCAAGTTTAGTGTTCTTACCAAAACAGGCAGCAAAACAGAAGTTGAGGTCGAAGATAGATTTGTAAAGGTTACAGGTACAGCCGGACTTTCAAACGGTGACAGAATTGCTGTTAATTACGACGGAACATCTGTCACAGTAACAGGCAGTATGACTGCTACACTTGCAAAGCCTACAGGCGTGTATGTTGACCAGTATACAGGCTATGTTTATGTCTGCGATACTGAAAATGACCGTGTTATCAAGTGCGATACAGACGGTAATGTTGACAGACTTTTTGAAAAGCCTACCGACGCACTTTATGACCAGGCTCTTACTTATAACCCGAGCAAGGTTCTCGTTGACAAGGCAGGCAACGTTTATGTTGTTGTTAAGTCACAGACAAAGGGTGCGGTAATGTTCAACTCTCAGGGCGACTTCCTCGGCTTCTACGGCGCTAACCGTGTTGAACAGACTGCTGAGGTTCTCGCAAATGCTTTCTGGTCTCTCATTTCCACAGAGGCTCAGAGAGAACGTACTGCTAAGCAGACTCCTATCGGCTTCTCTAACTTTGATATTGACGATGACGGCTTTATCTTTACAGTTACAGAATCTCAGGAAACTACCACTGACCTCGTTAAGAAGCTTAACCCAAGAGGCGACAATATCCTCGACTCTCTCGGTGCATCTGATATGAGATTTGGTGATATTCCACCTGCTTACTACTCAATCTATTCCAAGAATTCCAGCCTTACCGACATCGACCTCGGTCCTAACGGCGAGCTGAATATTCTTGACTTCCAGCACGGCCGTATCTTCCAGTACGACAAGGAATGCTGGCTGCTGTTCATCGTAGGCGGCAAGGGCAATCAGCTCGGTCTGTTTGAATCCGCTGCTGCTATTGAAAGCTACGATAATCACCTTTATGTTGTTGACTCCATCAAGGATAACATCACAATCTTTACAAGAACAGTTTTCGGTGAAATTGTTACCGAGGCTGCTAACCTCTACAATGACGGTCTTTACGAGGAGTCCCTCGAACCTTGGAAGAACGTTCTGAAGTATGACGGTAACTACCGCCGTGCTTATATCGGTATCGGTAATGCGCTCTATAACAAGTATGAGTACGAGGAAGCTATGGAATACTTTGAAATTTCCATCAGCCGTGACCGTTACAACAGAGCGTTTGAAGGCTACAGAGACGCTTGGCTGAAGGAAAATTATATGAAGTGCATCATTGTTATTGTTGTGCTTGTAATTCTTGGTTTCGTCTATAAGCATTTCCGCAAGAAGGGCAAGATTATTTACCCTTGGGAAAGAAGACGCAGAAAGGGTGGTGTGTAATATGCTGGATTTGACAAAGGGACAATTCGTTAAACACGTTGTTACTCACCCTTTTGAGGGCTTTGAGGACCTCCGCTGGAAAAAGGCAGGCTCGATGGGAATTGCTTTCTTCATCGTTTGTATGCTTTTCGTTCAGCAGGTTGCATACAGCAGACTTTACGGTTTCCAGTATTACTCTGATTACGACAAAATCTTTAACATCGTACCGTACATCTTCAAGAGCTTTATTATCTTTGGCACTTGGGTAGTCGCAAACTGGGCGATGTGCACTCTCTTCGACGGCGAGGGCACAATGAAGAATATCTTCATCAACTCCGCTTATGCGCTTATCCCTTACATTTCGGGATACCTTATCGGTACGGTAATGTCACATTTCCTTATTAAGGACGAATACGTATTTATCCAGTCCGTTGAAATCATCGGTCTTTGCTGGTCCTTCGTTCTCCTTATTTCGGGAATTAAGGCTGTACATCAGTTCACCTTCGGAAAGACAATAGCGCTTATGCTGCTTACGGTTGTGGCAATGATTGCTATTCTGTTCCTGCTTGTACTTCTTCTTACACTGTTCCAGCAGGTTATCATCTTTATTCTTTCCATTTACACAGAGCTGTCCTACAGATTCAGAGTTTAAAATACTAAAAACGAAAAGTGGTGAAATAACGAATGCAGAAAAGGTTTAAAAAGCTGATTGCCTGCCTTTGCTGTCTGGCTATGATGATTCCGCTTTGTGCGCTCCCTGCTGTTGCCGAGGACGCTGCACCTGCTGAGGAAGCTGCTGCTTCTGAGGAGTCAAGCGAGGAAACATATGAAATGAGCACAGAAGAACCGCTCATTACAGACGAACAGGCATTGGCTGAAATGGAGCTTGCTGCCGAAAACGGCAAAATGGCTCTGTACTATAATAAAAAGGGACAGATTGCTCTTGCTGATAAGACATCGGGAGAAATCTGGTGGTCTAACCCTATAAATGTTGACGCTGCTGCAGGTAAGGCTGCTCAGAAGACAAAGCTGAAGTCCGCTATGACTATGACTTTCGCTCAGCCTTCCAAGAGAAGCACTACCGCACAGAACAGCTCCGACCAGAAGGTTAAGTGCAAAATCAAGGTAAAGAAGAATTCCGACGGAATTGATGTTACCTTCGATTACGGAAACGCTGAAATCTCCGTTCCCGTAAAGTATACTCTCAAGGACGATTACCTTGCTGTAAACGTTGATACAACTCAGATTACCGAGGCAAACGGCGATAAGATTGTTACAAATCTTATTATGATGGGTGCGTTCGGTGCTGCTGAGCCAAGTGAAACAGGTTACTACGTTGTTCCTGACGGAAGCGGCGCTATAATCAATTTCAACAGCGGCAAGATGAACTACAAGACCTATAAGGGTCAGGTTTACGGCAGAAATATTACTCCTGTTGAAACAACAAAGCCTGCTGTAACTCAGAACGTTTACCTTCCTATGTATGGTATCGTTAAGGGCAACAGCGGTATGATGGTTGTTGCTGACAAGGGTGATACCTGCGCTACAATCAATGCGTATGTAAAGGGTCAGGAAAAGACCAGTTACAACTCCTGCTACTTTGATTTCGAACTCAGAACAGATGACGAATACCTCATGGGCGGCGACGCTAACCCGCTTGCTGTTTATGAAAAGAGAGGTATCCTTGTTCCTGAAATTGAGGTAAGATATTACCCTGTATCCAAGGAAGATAAGTCAGAAATCGACTATGTTGATATCGCTGACTGCTACAGAGATTACCTTACAAGCGAGCAGGGCGTTACAAAGTCCGCTGCTGCTGACAAGAACGCTCTATATATCGACTTTTACGGTGCTGTTATGAAGCAGGAAACTGTTCTCGGTCTCCCTGTTATGATGCAGCACGAAACAACCTCCTTTGAGGAGGCTAAGACAATCCTTGAACAGCTCAAGTCCCTCGGCGTTGACAATATGGTTGTAAACTATAACCAGTGGACAAAGGCTGATATCAAGGAACAGGTTGCTGACAAGGCTAAGCCTGCTTCCAAGCTCGGCGGCAAGAAGGATTTCAAAGAGCTGAAGGAATATGCTGAAGCAAACGGCATCGCTCTTTATCCAGGCGTTGACAACCTCACATTTGAGTCAGGCAGCGGTTATTTCACAATGACCGATACTGCAATCCGTGTTTCCAACGCATATTCAAGACAGATTGAATACGATTTGGCTCACGGCGTTGAAAACAAGTTCTATGATGCTATCTCCCTTCTCAGCCCAAGAAAATATGAGAAGATGTTCAAGAACCTTGCAAAGAGCTACAGCAAGGCTGAAATCAGCAACATTTCTCTCGGCAGCGCTACTACTGTAATCTACGGCGACTACGGCAGAAACTCTGTTTCAAGAGAAAAGTTCAAGTACAACCTTCAGACATACCTTGAGGAGCTCAAGGGTTCTGTGGACTCTATTCTCGCTGACGGTGCAAATGCTTACGTGCTCAAGTATGTTGACCACGTTTCCAATGCTCCACTTAACTCCAGCAAGTTCGATATTTTCGACGAGGAAATCCCATTCTATCAGATTGTTATGAGTGGTCTCAAGCCTGTTTCCACAACAGCTGTAAATGGTGATGCTCAGGTAGCTGACCTTGTGCTCCGTGCTCTTTCCGTTGGCTCAAATCTCAGATTTGACTTCGTTGCTGAAACTGCTGACGAGCTGAAGGATACACGTTACGACAAGCTTTACTATGCTAACTATGAGTACTGGGTTGAGGACGCTGCTGCTTGCTATAAGTTCGCAAACGAAATTCTTTCCAAGACAGCAGGCTCAACTATCACCGAATACAACGTTCTTTCTGATACACAGATTGAAACAGTTTACGAAAACGGTACAACTACTCTCGTTGACCTTGAAGCTAGAACTGTTGCTGTAAACGGTAAAACAATCAGCATTTACGACTATGTCGGAAAGGAGGTAATCGGCTGATGAAAAGACTTAATTTGTCTTATGAAAAGAAGAAGGGTCTTTACGGCTACGGATTTATTGCGCTGTGGTTTATCGGTGCGCTGATGTTCTTCATCATTCCGCTTTTCCAGTCGTTTTACTATTCCTTCCACGTTGTAACCCCTGAAACAGGTTACCTCGACATCAAACCTCTCGTTGAGAGAGTTGATGGCGCAGAAAAAACAAATATCTTCCTCAACTATAAGAACGCTTTTATGACCGACCCTAACTACAGACAGTATCTCGTAGAGGTTCTCGGTGATATGGCTCTTAACCTTCCGGTTATCGTAATCTTCTCCCTTTTCGTTGCGATTATCATTAACCAGAAGTTCAGAGGAAGAACCTTCGCAAGAGCTGTATTCTTCCTTCCTGTTATCATCGCTACAGGTCCTGTATATGCTATTATTACAGGTGACCTTGATACAGGAGGAAACAGCGATGCTGCTCAGTTCTCAACAATGTTCGAAGCAGACATGGTTGACCAGCTGTTGGAATTCATCGGTATCTACGGCTTCGGTACGAAATTTACCGAGTTGCTTACAACCCTTACTTCCGATATCCTTAATCTGGTTTGGAAGTGCGGTATCCAGATTCTGATTTTCCTTTCAGCACTCCAGGGTATCCCTGCTTCTGCTAAGGAAGCTGCTGCTATTGAGGGTGCAACATCATGGGAATTCTTCTGGAAGATTACTCTTCCTTACATTTCCCCAATGATTCTCGTAAACATCGTTTATACGGTTGTTGACGCATTTACTGACCCGACTAACCAGGTAATGGAACGTCTGCTCAGTGTACAGAGCGAATGGAAGTACGGTTACTCCGCTGCTATGGCTTGGAGCTACTTCGGTATTATCCTTGTTGCTCTCGGTATCATTTTCGCAATTATGAACAGACTCGTCTGGTACGACGATTAAGGAGGGGAGAAATTTATGGCTTCAACAATGGCAAATAAGGGTTTCTCTCCCTTCAAGAAAAAAGAGAAGGACCCTACACTCAGCGAAGTTAAGCTGACTCGTAGAGAAAAGAGAGAGCGCTTCAAGAAAAGACTTGAGTGTCTTACTCCTGAGGAGCAGAAATATCTGAAGCGTAAGCAGTTTACAGACGCTGTATGGCCTGTATTCAGAGCGCTCATCGTGTTTGGTCTTTGCTTTATCATTCTCTATCCTCTTATCTTCATGGTTTCTACAGCATTCCGTACAAGAGCTGATATGAATGACCCTACAATCATGTGGATTCCTAAGCACATCACTTTCTCAAACATTACTGATGTTGTAAAGGCTATCAACTTCTGGGATATTCTCGGAAACACTCTCGTGCTCAATATCGGCTGCTCCATTATTCAGGTACTTACCTGTGCTATAACAGGCTACGGTTTTGCACGTTATGAGTTCAAGGGCAAGAAAATTCTGTTCTTCGTTGTAATTATGATGATTCTTGTTCCTCCTCAGATTATCCTTATTCCTCAGTATATGTTCTTCCGTTACTTCAATCCATTGGGTATCTGGAAGCTCATTACAGGCAGCACAATCAGCCTTATAGATACACCGCTTACAATGTATCTCCCTGCGCTGACTGCTAACGGTCTGCGTGCAGGTCTGTTCATCTTCCTTTTCAGACAGTCCTTCAAGGGTCTGCCTAAGGAGCTTGAAGACGCCGCTGCACTTGATGGCTGCTCACCTCTCACAACCTTTGTTAAGGTTATGATTCCTAACGCAGGTTCAACCTTCCTTACAGTATTCCTGTTCTCAATCGTTTGGTACTGGAATGACTACTATGTATCCACTTCCTTCTTCGTAAACAACAAGACAATCGCTCTTGAACTGAAGAATCTGGATACAAACCTGAAGGTGCTCCTCTTCGGTGATGCTAACGCACAGGTTAACGTTCGTGAGCTTATCGTTTGGATGGAATCCGCTTGTCTGATTTCTATTCTCCCGATTCTTGTGCTCTACGTTTGTTTGCAGAAGCACTTCACAGAAGGTATCGCACGTTCCGGTCTTACAGGAATGTAAAAACCAAAGAGGAACTGCGTTCCTCTTTGGCTCTGAGAAAAATTGCAATGCCATTTTTCTTTTACATAACAAATCAAAACCGACTTTGGCTATATGTCAAGGTCGGTTTTTGTTTGTAATTAAATATAGGGCTAAAAAATCCTGAAAGTTATTGAAAATTTTTAACCGATATGATATAATATATATAATTATTTTTATTATGGGGTAAGTGTACCCAAATGCAGGAGGTAAGCCGTTTATGAGCCGCGCTGATGAGATTTTTATTGATACTGTAAGGGATATCCTCGAAAACGGCGTTTCAGACGCTGATATGGACGTGCGCCCAAAATGGGCTGACGGAACTCCTGCTCATACTATAAAAAAATTCGGCGTTGTAAACCGCTACAACCTTGCGGAGGAATTCCCGATTATGACGCTCCGCAGAACTTTCCTGAAAACTGCTGTAAAGGAGCTTCTCTGGATTTGGCAGAAGAAGTCCAACAATATAAATGAGCTTGACGCACACATCTGGGATAGCTGGGCGGACGAAAACGGTTCAATCGGCAAGGCTTACGGCTATCAGCTTGGCGTGAAGCACCACTATCCTGAGGGAGACTTCGACCAAGTGGATAGAGTGTTGTACGATTTGAAGCACAACCCTGCAAGCCGCCGCATTATGACAAATATCTACAATCACCACGATTTATCTGAAATGGGTCTGTATCCCTGCGCTTATAGTATGACCTTCAATGTAAGCGGCGGAAAGCTGAACGCTATACTTAACCAGCGTTCACAGGATATGCTTGCGGCGAACAACTGGAATATATGCCAGTATGCGGTGCTTGTACATATGATTGCACAGGTCAGCGGACTTGAAGCAGGTGAGCTTGTGCACGTTATTGCTGATGCTCACATTTACGACAGACACGTTCCGATTATAAAGGAAATTATCGAAAAGAAGCCTTTCGAGGCGCCGAAATTCACGCTGGACAAGTCAATTACTGATTTCTACAAATTCACCGCTGACAGCTTTACTCTTGAAAATTACGAGTATCACAAGGAAGATATAAAGTTTGAAGTAGCAATCTAAAAACGAACGCAAGTGTTCGTTTCCGAGTTTTATTTTTCTCACTAAAGTGAGAAATTTTGCACAAGTGCAAAACCATAAAACGTCGGTGTTTTCATCAAAATCAACTTAAAGGAGAAAAATATGATTACTGCAATAGCCGCTGTAAGCGGAAACTGGGGTATAGGAAAGGGCGGCGATTTGCTGTTTCACATAACCGAGGATATGAAATTTTTCCGTATGACTACCCTTAATCACAATGTGATTATGGGCAGAAAAACGCTGGAGTCCTTCCCAAATGGGAAGCCCCTGAAAAATCGTACAAATATCGTGCTTTCCCAAAACCCCGATTTTGCACCAGAAGATGTTGTGGTTTGCAGAAGCGTGGAGGAAGCTGTCGGCTATATGAACCAGCACGATGACGAGGATTTCATCTGCGGCGGCGGTGAGATTTACAAGGCATTTCTGCCGTATTGCAGCAAGGCGCTCATCACAAAAGTTGAAGCAACTCCCGAGGCGGACACATTCTTCCCGAATCTTGACGAGGACGAAAACTGGCTTCTTACTGAGCAGTCTGAAGTCTTCGAGCACGAGGGGATAAAGTTCCGTTTCTGTACATACATCAGAAAATAAATATATATCGACAAAAGAATGGAGAAAAAATATGGACGAGCTTTTACAGCTGAAAAACTGGCTTGCTGAGTCGGAAAATATCGTGTTCTTCGGCGGCGCAGGCGTTTCCACGGAAAGCGGCATACCCGATTTCAGAAGCGTTGACGGACTTTACAATCAGAAATACAAGTATCCTCCCGAAACAATTCTCAGCAGAACATTCTACTGCAACAATCTTTCTGACTTCTATGAATTTTACCGTGACAAGCTGCTTTACCTGAATGCAAAGCCAAATAAGGCACACCTTGCCCTTGCAAAGCTGGAGCAGATGGGCAAGCTTAAAGCGGTTGTAACACAGAATATTGACGGTCTGCATTATGCGGCTGGAAGTAAGGTTGTGTACGAGCTTCACGGCTCAGTGCACAGAAACTACTGCCTGCGCTGCGGAAAAATGCACGATGCCGAATACATAAAGAGCCTTGACGGACCTCCGCCCTGCACGGACTGCGGCGGACTTGTAAAGCCTGACGTTGTGCTTTACGAGGAGGGGCTGAACAGCGAAACCGTAAATGGTGCAATTGAGGCAATCAAGGCGGCTGATATGCTGATTATCGGCGGCACATCCCTGTCGGTTTACCCCGCAAGCGGATATATCGATTACTACACAGGCAACAAGCTTGTGCTTATCAACAAGACCCCTACCGAAAAGGACGACCGTGCCGACCTGCTCATTCACGGCAGTATCGGCGAGGTGCTGGGTGTTGTGGACGAGCTTTAATTCAACCCGAAAGGAACAATAAAAATGAACTTACCAAACTTCTACACAGACGATATTATAAAACGTGCACTTGATGAGGACATCAACTACATAGACCTTGCTACCGACTATCTCCTCGACGACGAGGATATGTCAAGCGCCTCCTTTATCGCAAAGGCGGAGGGCGTCCTCTGCGGAATTGACATCGCTCTGCGTGTTTTCACACTTATCGACAGCGACGTTAAAACTGAAATCAGAATCAAGGACGGCGGCAAGGTTAACAAGGGCGACGTTATTGCCACAGTAAGCGGCAGAACAAAGTCCATTCTCAAGGGAGAGAGAACATCTCTCAACATTCTTCAGCATATGTCGGGAATTGCTTCCGAAACAGCGAAGTACGTTGCCTGCTGTGAGGGGACAAAGTGCTCCGTTGCCGAAACAAGAAAGACACTTCCGGGACTCCGCTCCCTTGAAAAGTACGCTGTAACAATCGGCGGCGGCAAAAATCACCGCTTCAATCTTTCCGACGGCGCAATGCTCAAGGACAACCACATCGATGCTTACGGAAGCCTTACAAACGCAGTTGCGGCTCTCCGTGCAAAGATTGGTCACATGGTGAAAATTGAGGTTGAGGTGCGTAATCAGGAGGAACTCCGCGAGGCACTCAATTGTGCGGCTGACGTTATTATGCTTGACAATATGACACCTGCGCAGATGACAGACTGCGTGAAAATCGTAGACGAGGTTACGGCAGGAAAATTCCGTCCCGTAATCGAAGCTTCGGGCAACATCACTCTTGACAATGCCGCTGAAATCGCAAAGACAGGCGTTGACCTGTTCTCTGTAGGTGCACTGACACACTCTGTCAAGGCATTCGATATTTCACTTCGTATAATCAAGTAATTAAATCTATTATAAAAGGAAAATGAAAAATGAGTAAAGTGTATTCACTGGGTATCGACGTAGGTTCAACGACAGTTAAAACAGTTATCC
>JAZSHA010000088.1:0-6743 GCA_045533025.1 Oscillospiraceae bacterium | reverse complement strand
ACAGCTGAATGTGAATTATGTGTTTTAAAATTTGTTTATTCATAAAAAATAACCGCCGCAGTCACTAAAAACTGCGACGGTTAATTTATACCCCAATCCCTACAAAATAACAAAAAATGTATTTTCTAATTTGCGACAACCGTATGCACTGTGGACTTGGAGACCCCGAAATGCTTTGCGGCAGCTCTTACAGTAGTCTTATTTTCCAGTATGTATCTTCCAAGAATTACAGCACGTTCCTCAATGTCCTGAACGGGTTTTGCTTTCAAATACGGTCACCCCTATACATAGTTATTCTTTCTATGTATATGCGGGAAGGACATTGCTAATAACCTATATCTGCCTATTATGTTTGCACTAACTGTAACCCGCACAGGAACTTTCAGTTACAAGTAAGGATTTAGAAAGGTAAATAATTTTGCATATTGTTTTTCAAAAGCAAAAGTGATATAATGGCGTCAATAACTTATATATTGAAATTGGCATTAACAAGGCAATAAGATGAAAACTTATATCAGGAGGACAATATTATGTCAGAAATATATACTTTCAACAACAATTGGCTGTTTTCAAAAATTCCTGGAAACAGCGGAATTTTTAATTCGTCCGTTCAAGAGATTTCCTATGATGCACATTACAGAAAAGTGTTTTACAAAACGTCCGAGTCCTGTTCCGCAGGTCAAGGTGTACTCTAATGCTGAAAGTACAGAACTTTTTGTGAACGGAGTTTCTGTTGGTACTGCAAAGAGTGAAAAGGAATTCCCGACAGTTTTTGTGTGGAAAAATGTTGAGCTGAATACAGGAGAAGAAAACGTGGTTACTGTAAGGGTTTATTTTGCTGATGAGAATTGTCTTGAAGATAATGTAGTATGGATTGGGAAATAAGAGCTATTGAGTTTGTAACACTGGAGTATTTTCTTTTACAGACTGCGGAATGGTAGTAGTTCCTGAGGATTGTTCGGAACCTGTGGAGACATGATTGAGTTTGATGCAGGTGAACTTGAACTGAATTTCCTTGGCCGCATTGTACAGTCAGAATTTGAACAAGCAAAATGATTTTTATATCAGACTTATTTTAAATGTTGCTTCAAACTTCGGAATTGGAACACGATACTTTTCGTTAAGCTCAGGCCCACAGGAATTTGAACCCACGCCAGCCATTTTGTAATCAATGCATATTACGTTATCGGTACACTTTTCAAGCTCGAAATTATGGCGCTTGCTTGCAAGTTCTTCTTCGGTATATTCCGACGCATTGAATGAGAAATGCTCACCTGCTTCAAAACGAACTTTCACATTTCCGTCCGTAAGCATCATATATTCACAACCATAATGAGAGGAATTTTCCTGTGGCCTTGTATAATCCTCGTGCATTTCGCTTACAAGAGCACTGAAATTGCCGATGTAAGAAGCCCTGTGCTTGTCAATATAACTTTCATAAGGACCATATCCGAAATATTCTACCTTATCAAAGCTTTTGGGAACAAACAATCTTAAACCAAAACGAGGCAAGAAAGTAACCTTGTTGGAAGTTTCGAGAATACACTTTACCGAGATGTCATTTCCGCTTATAGTGTAGACAACGTCCATATTGGCAAAAGGCTGATAAATGCTCCACCCGAATGATTGCTTTACTGCAATTTCAATGCTGTTTTCAATTTCGTGTACATCGGTGCAATAAACCTTCACAATATAGTCGTTGAGATGTGCTCTGTACCAGTCGCCTTTCATAACATCGTTATCGGTAGGCGCACGGAAGAAATTGAACTGCACAGGCTTTGTAATAAGCTCCATGTCGTTGCTTTTTATTGATACAAAGTTTGCTGTGCGCTTGCTGAAAATGTACTCGTTTTTACCTGCCTTTATTTTTATAAAAAGAGGTTCATCGGAGTATGTAACCGCAATATCGGAAACAGTAACAGGCGATTTCGCTACCTTTTTGAGCAACAGCTGGTCAAAGCAGGTTTCATAACCCTTTTCACACCATAATGTATCCTGTTTTTCGGTAAATATAAAGCGGATATATGTGGTTTTCTCATAGCTTTCCGTCGCTTCGGGAATTGTGATTTCTGTTGTTCCCATAGGGGATACGCTGAAATCGAATGTGCCTTTAGCATATATACCTCCGTCATATGTAATTTCAAATCTGCCGTCGAGAATATCTCCCGCATTTACAAAATTCAAAAGATTTCTTATCACAAATTTTCCGTCGGTATCGCCTTTTTCAACTCTCACAGGACGGTAAACCTGCTTAAGCTCAAGTAGTCCGGTGTGAGGACGTCTGTCGGGATAAACAAGGCCGTCCATACAGAAATTACCGTCATTGTGACGCTCTCCAAAATCGCCGCCGTAACCAAACTTTTCCTTTCCGTCAGCAGTCTTGCCGAGCGAGAAACCGTGGTCGCACCATTCCCATACAAAACCTCCGCAGAAGCGTTCGTTTGAATAGAAGGCGTTGTGGTAATCCTCCAAATCACCGGGGCCATTACCCATAGCGTGACAATATTCGCATTGGATAAATGGTCTTGTTTCATCTTCGTTATCAAGGAATTTCTGCATATCATCAGGTGAAGCATACATCCTTGAAACTACATCAAGAACATCATCTGATGTATCATCAAGCTTGTGTACACTCTCGTAGTGTACCAGTCTTGTTGGGTCAGTTGTTTTTATATATTCAGCGGCAGCTCTTAAATTTTTACCGTAGCCACTCTCATTTCCAAGTGACCAGAATACAACGCAGGGGCGATTGCCGTCGCGGGCAACCATAAGCTTTGCACGGTCGATAATTGCTTCTTTGAAGCGTTCATCGCTTGCGAGCAGTGCGATACCGTTGTAGCCGCCTTCCCAACTCCATTTAAAGTCATTGTAAACCTCAACACATCCGTGCATTTCAAGGTCGGCCTCGTCAATTACATAGAAGCCGTATTCGTCGCAAAGCTGATAGAACACAGGTGAATTGGGGTAGTGTGAGGTGCGTATAGCGTTGATGTTGTGTTTTTTCATCAATACAAGGTCTTTTTCCATCTGCTTAACAGAAGCATAATAGCCTGTGTCAGGGTAGCTGTCGTGGCGATTTACACCACGGAATTTTACAGCCTTGCCGTTGATTTTTACAATACCGTTTTCGATGAATATGTTTCGGAAGCCAACCTTTTCACCGATAATTTCAGTATCTGTTTCGATAACGAGATTATAAAGATAAGGTGTTTCTGCAGACCATAAATGAGGATTATCAACTTTCATAATCAAAGGCATATTTTCTTCTGTATATCCCTCACATATAAGTTTTTCACCTTCATAAAGTTTCACGTTTGCTGAACTTCCTTCAGTGGTAATTGTCAAAGTACCCTTTCCATCAGGGGTAGGATTAGCTTTTATGCGGTAATCCTCAAGCCTTTTTTCAGGACGTGACATAACGTAAACATCACGGAAAATACCTGACAATCTGAATTTGTCCTGGTCTTCAAGATATGTACCATCGCACCATTTGAGTACAGCAACTGTTATTTCATTTTCACCCTCGCAAAGCATATCTGTAATGTCAAATTCCGATGTCATATGGGAAACCTGTGAGTAGCCTGCAAATTCGCCGTTTATGTAAAGATAAATACAGCTGTCCACACCCTCAAAGGTAATAATTTTTCTCAGTCCGTCGGGAGTATAGTTATAGTTTCTGCTGTAAACACCAACAGGAATATCATCGGGAACATATGGCGCGTCATAGGTTATCGGATAGCAAATATTAGTGTATTGGGGCTTGTCATAACCGTGAAGCTGCCAGTTGGCAGGGACGGGGATAGTATTGCCTGATTTTAATGATATAAAATCATCGGGCATATCAATAATGCTGTCATAATATGAGAAATTCCAGTCACCATTAAGCAGCTCCATAAATTCGGAATTATATCTGCTATCATAGGGATTCTGAACTTTTCCGAATGGAATAAAATATCTGTGCGGCGAAAGTGTTCCAATATGCAGCGCCTCGGGGTTTTCGTGATAAATCATTTTATTTTTTGGTGTGTCGCTTTTTGAAATTAATGAAATATCCATTATAATTCTCCTTTTTCTTGATGATTAGGTTTTATTCTGAAACAATGTTATTCAGAACGATAAATTCCAATAAATGAAATAACAGGACTTAATCTTGAATCCGTAATAGTTATTTTTATACAATCAGTAACAATGTCATTAAGGGGCACTATACGTTTGTATCCGATAACTGTTCCCTTATAAATTTCTCTGAAGCTGCCGTTTTCAGAAACCGATACAGTGAAATTTTCAACGCGTTGACTCATGCAGATGTTTTCTTTGATAACGAGATATCCAAGCTTTTCAGGCTTGTTAAATCTAAAGGTTATCTCTGTTTTGGAATTGTCAGGCATATAATATTTGTCATAACTATCTGAAAGAACATTTTCTATACCCTCTCCATCAGCGGTAATATCAGCCGTGGGAGCAATATTATCAGCAAAAGCCTTGCTCAGGAATTCACCGATTTCACTTAAACGACGAACATCATTTTCATGAATCAAGCCTTCGTTTGTCGGTGGTATATTAAGAAGAAAGGTTGCATTTCCTCCAACTGATTTTATGTAAATGTCAATTAGCTCTTCAAGAGGTCGCACCTTATCATTTTCGCTTTCATGCCAGAACCAGCCGGGACGAATTGAGGTGTTTACTTCTGCAGGATACCAGATAAGCTCTTGTTCATCTGCAAGCATTTTTCTGCTTCCAAGGTCTTCATCTCTTGCGTCAACACGGCGTTGACGAAATTCCTCGTTATCCTCCTGCTGACTTTTTTCTGAAATAATTTCGCTGTTCTTTGCACGCATAGGTACAACGCTCCATTCAGCATTGCGGGTGTGACCCGCTTCATTCCCGCACCAGCGTACATCAGGACCACATACAGATATACAAGCCTCGGGCTGCAGCTTTCTAATTACAGAATAATATCTTTCCCAGTCATAGTACTGCTTTTTACCATTCGGACCTTCTCCGCAGGCACCGTCAAACCATACAGAAAAAACATTTCCATAACCTGTAAGAAGCTCGGTAAGTTGATTTACAAAATAATCATCGTATGTCTTTCCTTGACCGTAAAGAATACTGTTTCTGTCCCAGGGAGAAAGATATACGCCGAATTTTATTCCATGCTTTCTGCAGGCTTCGGATACTTCCTTTACTATATCCTTTCCATAAGGGCTGTTCATTACAGTATGTTTAGTGTGCTTGCAATCCCATAGACAGAAACCGTCATGGTGCTTACAGGTAAGTATAAGTCCTCTCATTCCTGCTGATTTTACAGCCTTTACCCATTGCTCTGCATCAAGACGTGAGGGATTGAAGATCTCGGGACTTTCGGTGCCGTCACCCCACTCTTTATCCGTAAAGGTATTTACGGTGAAATGAATAAAAGCGTAAAATTCAAGCTGCTGAAATTTTATCTGTCTTTCAGATGGAATAATTTTTGTGAGTTTTTCATCAAGGTTCATATTTTACCTCCCTGCAGATTTTGATTATATTATAACAGTAATTGACAATAAAAACAATTAATGATATTATTAAATATAACGATATTATCCTTATTTTGAGGAGATTTGTATGTTTTTTTATCATTATCCTATAATCAGTACGGAAAATAAGCTTCCTGTTTACCTTGTTAGTATTGGAATGCATGATTGTCAGCCTTATGTGCATAGAGATACGGAGTATAACTATTCGCAGATTTTTTACTGTACAAAAGGAAGCGGAATACTTTGCTATGACAATATTAAGGCAGAAATCAAGGCCGGAAACGGATTTTTTATTCCTGCCTCATATCCTCATGAATATTACCCCACTGAAGATGTATGGGATGTTCACTGGGTAATTCCGAGCGGGTATGATTGTGAGAGATTGCTTTCCGATATAGGTCTTGATAAGCCGCAGGTGTTTTCTTTGAATGGTATAAAATTGCTTGACCATTTCTTCAGAAATATGCACGAATCATTGATGAGGGATAAGCTTCAAGGAAATATCAGAGCTTCGGGATATTTATATAGTTTTTTGCTTGAACTCGAACGTTGTAAAAGCGGAGCAAGATTATTCAGTAATACGAATATTGCTGTTACAAAATGTATTGACTATATAGATAAAAATTACAGACAGCCTATAACAATGGATAATCTCTGCGAAGTATCAGGAATGTCAAAACAATATCTGTGCCGACTATTCCGCAATATACTTGATACAAGGCCAATGGAATATATCGCAAAACGTAGGATACAGGCAGCTAAGGAGCTGCTGGTCGGAACAAAAATGTCAATAGAGGAAATTGTAGAGCAGACGGGATTTTGCGACAGCAGTTATTTCTGCAGGCTGTTTAAAAGATATGAAGGAATAACGCCGACCCAGTTCAGAAAGTATTGATAGGAATATGTAAAAATATTATTAGAAACCGCCGCAGTCACAAAAACTGCGGCGGTTAAACTAAACTCTAATACCTACAAAATAACAAAAATTGTATTTTCTAATTTGCGACAACCATATGCACTGTGGACTTGGAGACCCCAAAGTGTTTAGCAGCTGCACGAACAGTAGCCTTGTTCTCCAGTATGTATCTCCCAAGAATCACAGCACGTTCCTCAATATCCTGAACGGGTTTTGCTTTCAATATGGTCACCCCTATACATAGTTATTCTTTCTATGTATATGTGTAGGCGGGTAGGATAATGCGATGGTTTTAATAAAGTTATTCA
>JAZSHA010000133.1:0-18439 GCA_045533025.1 Oscillospiraceae bacterium | reverse complement strand
CGTTACGCAAAGCTTGTAACATCGGGCGCACAGGGCGCAATTCTCAAGAATTAACGGTGATTTGAATGGGTAAAAAACTTACGGTAGGAAAGCTTTTCGGCATAATTTTCTGCATAATCGGCACGGCACTTGCTTGTGTTTTGCTGGGGTACAATTTCTACCTCGGCGGTCAGATGAAGCTTGTTGACAAGTATCTGAAAGCAGTTGCACGTCAGGATTTTACGTCCTTTGTGCAGTGCTATGCGGCGGAATATTCGGAGAAAATCAGCGAGGAGGATATGGCGGCGGAGAAGTCTGTCGGGGACGTCCTTGCTGACCCCGAGGAGTTCAAGGCTGCTGCCGAATTCTGCGGCAGGGAAAAGCTTGGCGACGGAAGATATATAGTTTACTTTGACCTGACAGTTTACAACGATGACGAGCATCACACCGCAGAAAATGTTGCGTGGGTGGTTGTCCGCAACAACGGAAAATGGGTGCTTGAAGTGGAATAAAATTCAAACCTGAGAGGAAATTTTCTTCTCAGGTTTTCTTTTTACATCTCACTTTTAACCTTCAAATTCAGCGTACTCCCCGCAAGAAAGCTTCTCTCTGCGCTGCAGTAATCGTTGTACCTTTCGGGGCAGTACCGACGCACAAGTTTTTTCACCCCGAAAATGTCGCAGAGGTTTTCGTGCACCGCCGCTGAATATGCCGACATACAGCTTTCGCTGATTTGCTGACGTGCCGCCTTTTCGATAAGGGCAGGCTTTATTCCGTATGGGTTTTCGGCAATGCTCATTTTCAGCTTGATTTCGGCATTTACGGTAAGCACGTCCGACATTTCAGTGTCAAGCTTCGTGCAGGCGCTTGTGATAAAAACTGTAGCACGGTTCCCGTCAACTTCCACGGGAACCGTTATTTTGTCCCCTGTTTCAAACTGGTTGAGGAGTAACTTTGCGCCAAAGGTTTCTTTTTCTCCCAGCTTACCATGTACACCGTTTTTCTGCGCAAGGGTAATACCTTCAAACGTCACGTTTTTCTCCTCTGCTGCAATAATCGGGAGCGCCGCCGCTGTATCAAGCTCACCCGTGCTTGCGGCAAGCTCGGCAACAGAGGTGAACACGGTTTTTCCCTGTGCGGCGGAGGAGTCGGCAAGTGCGAGTATTTGCTCCGCTGAAAAAGAGCCTTCCTCGGGAAGCGTTTCTATAACGGCGGCGGGGTCGTCCGAGTATGCAACGGGACAGGAAGGTGACACGCTTCCGTCCAGGAAAAGTGACAGCTCATCGGCTGGGTTTTTCACGCCGTTTCCCACAACAAGCATCTTGATGTGTCCAAGAAAAGCTTTCTTTCCGAGAGTAAGCTCGGCGGCGGAAATTGCCTCGTGAATGGTTGCGCCCTCGCCCTTTGCTGTGATTGTGTTTGCCTTGCTCACGTCAGGCTCGGGAGTGCCGCTTTCCGACTTGTAGACCTGCATCGAAACAAAGTAGATTTCGTCCTCACGTTCAATTCCCATAAGCTGAACAAAGGCACGGTCATTGACCTCGATACCCATTGAACAGCCTGTCAAAAACAGTGTGACAATTGCTGCTACAGCAATAAATTTAAGCTTCATTTTTCTTTGCACCAGCCTTTCTTCTTGAAATAATCAGCGCTGTCAATGGAAGTGACCCCGTCAGGAAAATTACGGAGTAACCCGAACAGAGAATTCTGTAAACAGGGTCAAAGTCAAGTCCCGTCAGCGTGAAGACAAGCACTGTACCGAAAACGAGAACAGCGGCGATTGAGGTGCGGAACTTCATCTTTGGGAACACCTCCTCTATAAGTCCTGCGGAAAGGTGCAGGAAAAGGGCGATGTTTAGCACGGCAGTAATCGTCCATACGATAAGGTAAAGTGAGTCGCTTCGTTGTAAGAAGCGTGCACCTCCGAATGTGCCAAGAGAAAGAAAAGGGTAGTCGGTAAGCTTTGCAAAATCGCCGAGTACTGCACAAATCAAAAGTATTATTCCTTCAACAAGCAACAGCTTTGATGCAAGTAGTCCGTAAGTGCCGCAGCGATGCTTTTCTTTTACGTGTTTAGCAAGAAAGGCGAGAGCAACAATTTCACCGTTCCGTGAAAGGTCACTCAGTACAGCTGAAAAAAGGCTTTTCGGGGTAATGGGCGAGAGGTAGAGGTTTGCCGTGTCAAAGCTTTGTGCTGAGGAGAAAGTCATAACCGCAACTGCTGTCACAAACAGCCAGAAAACTACAACAGCGCTCCGTCCAAGTGCTTCAATTCCCAAACAGCCGCAGTAAACGCAGATAATAAGAATTACGCCAATCCAAAGAGTGCTGTCAGCTGTAGGGAAAAAGCGTGCAGAAAGAAAATTTTGAAAGTGAAGAAGTCCGTTTACCGTGTACAGCAAAAAGAAAATCAGGTACAGAACAGCAGAGATAATTCCAAGGGGACGGCATTTTTTCAGCAATACATCAGTTGCACTGTCTTTGAGAATAACAACTGGAATGAGGATTACCGCCTGAATTGCTGTAGAAATTGCGGTGCCAATCATCTGCACCGAAACATCTCCCTCAGTAAAGGGAACAAATGTCATAAGGGTGAAAACCCTGCACATGAAAAGCAGGAGAAGAAGCTGTCCCCAGCTGATAATTCGTTTTTCCATATCAGTCCTCCATATTTACGCCGGTAAGCTTTTCAACAGTCGCGCCGCCTGTTGCCATACGTTTGAAGCCAACTCGTGTCAGTACGTCACGCATTGCCTTCGGGGTAAACGGTGACAAAGGGGAGGTAACAGGTGCACCATAATTTTCGAGGGAGCAAAGGTTAATAAGTGTTACAGCCGCAAGCAGAGATATTCCGTAAAGTCCGCTTATTCCTCCTGCAACAATGGCTATAAAACGAAGTGTTGTAATCTGTTGATTTAAGTTTGGAATGACAAATGAAGCGGTTACCGAAATTGCGCAGGCAAGAAGAAGCGGGTTGGAGATTATCCCCGCAGAAACAGCGGCGTCACCTATGATAAGTCCCCCCACAATGGAAACTGCTCCGCCCACGCTTTTGGGAAGACGTACCCCAGCTTCGCGGATTATTTCGTAGAACAACAGCACGATAAATGCTTCAACAGCAAGTGGCAAGGGTGCGGTTTGTTCAGCCGAAGCAAGTGTCACAAGCAATGTGTGGTTGAAAAGTTCGGGGTGAAAGGTTACAACGGCGACATAAACCGCAGGCAGAAAAATTGCGAGGAAAAATGCAAGGTAACGTATCCAGCGTATCAGAACTGCATAAAATGGTCGGAAGTTGTAATCGTCAAGGGTCTGGAAATTCTCGATGAAAAGCGACGGAATTACAATTGCAAATGGAGTACCGTCAATAAGCAGACCAATGCGTCCCTCAATGATTTTTGCACAGAACACGTCAGGGCGTTCGGTTACGGAAACGCCCGAGAAAAAACTTGTGTTGGTGTTGTCGAGAAAAGGTTCAACATATCCGCTTCCAAGCAGACTTTCAAGTGGTAAGTCCTCCAGCTTCTTACGGATTTTCTTCACCAGCCGCATCGGTACACGGTCAGCCATATATGTCAGTATTACGTCAACGTTTGCGGTTGTTGTCACGGGGAAAAGCTCAAAACGAAGAAGAGGAGACTTGATACGGCGGCGGACAAGTGACATACTGATACGGACTGTTTCCACAAAGCCTTCCTGTGCACCACGAATGTTGCCCTCAGAGGACGGCTCAGAAATACTGCGGATTGAGTAGCCTTGTACGCCATAAGCAAAAGCTGTGTCCACTCCGTCAATAAAAAGCACCGCAAATCCACTCATAAGTCTGCGTATAATATCGCCGTACTGAGTGCATAAGCCACGGTCGATTGCTAACAGCATACGGTCACGGACGTGTGTGAAAACATCGTGTGGAGAAGCATTTTCGGCAACGTGCAGATTTGTCAGCGGACGTAAAATCAGATTTGTAATAAACTGAATGGAAATCATACCCTCAAAGCACACAAGGCAGCACGGTATATCATCAATCAGAAACTCATTTGTCAGCAGGTCGGAACTTCCTCCGAGAATATTTTTTATATTGGAAATATTTTGCCGCAAGGACTTCTCAATGCTTACTTCCTTGAATTCATAAGCGTCAGGCATATTCATAAAATCACTCCAGTCTTTTTCCTTATTATTTCCGTTTGATGCAAAAAAATACACGGATTTTTCCGACTTCTTCGGGAACAATACTTCCAAAGGAGAGGTTTTATGTCAGTAGTTTTTATCCGTGCAATAATTTTGTATCTGCTTCTGATTTTTTCTGTAAGACTTATGGGCAAGCGGCAAATTGGTGAATTACAGCCTTCGGAATTAGCGGTAACAATCCTCATTTCCAACATTGCCACCCTTCCCGTAGAAGATACGGGCACGCCGCTTCTTACAGGGATAATTCCCATTATAACCCTTGCAAGTCTTGATGTGATAATGTCATGGCTTGCAATAAAAAGCCGTGCAGTAAGACGAGTTATGAGTGGTACGCCTGTGATAATTATTCAGGACGGCAAGCTTGACCAGAAGCAAATGAGGGAGATACGCTTTACAGTTGACGACCTTGTGGAAAGTCTGCGTGGACAAGGAATTTTCGACATAAGCGAGGTGCAGTTTGCGGTAGTTGAAACCACGGGAAACCTTTCGGTTTATCAGAAATACCCCTACCGAAACGTTACCAATGCAGATATGACGTTGAAAGGAAAAAGTATCAATCCACCCGAGATTGTAATTGCTGACGGAGAAGCTGACGGGGACGCTATGAAACGGCTTGCATTGTCAATGGAATGGATTGAGCGCACTTTGAAAAAAGAAAAAACAGACATAGGAGAAGTGTTCCTAATGACTGTTGATACGGACAGAAATTATTCGTTGATACGGAAGGAGCGTTGAAATGAAGCGTGTGAAAGCAGCCTTTGCTCTTATCGGAGCAATTATTCTTTATTCTGTGATTGCTTCAGTCTGCCTTGTGAGCTGGCAAAGGGAAATTGTCGAAATAATAGATGAAATTGAACTTAACAGCGAAAACGGCGACAACGGAAAAACTTCCGCTGCCGCCGAAAAGCTCAGCCTTGAATGGACATCTTTAGAGAAAAAGATGAGTATATTTGTATGTGACGAAAAGCTGAATGACATCAGTTCGTCTGTTGCAAAGGTACCCCAGTTTGTCACTGAAGCAAATGATGAACTGGACGCCGAACTTGAAAGTATACGCCGTCAGCTGAAGCTGCTGTGCCGTGGGGAGCTTCCACTCTGGTACAACCTGCTTTAACGTTTTTTCAAATCAACACAAACCACAATCATTTTTCCCTCATAGTAAAAATGCGAAGAAATGGTTTTACAGCTTTTTCCCGTTGCTGCCGATATGTACCAGCCTGAAATAAACGGGTCTTCAATCTGTTCCTTAACCGCATAGAAATAGTTTTTGATATCATGATTAACACCCTTCAGTTCGGGCTTGAAACCAGGCTGCACCTCAGTATCCGAAGTCATAATTGTTTCAGTAATCTGAAAGCCCTTTTCGTCAATAAGAAAAACACATTCGATTTCACGGTGCTCGTAAACGTATTTTTTCAGCACCGTTTCATAGTCATCAGGATTTGTTCCGATAAGATTGCTTACAAGGTCATAAATAATACGCTTGTAGCTTTCAATCTGTACGTTTACAACCGTAGGGTTTTTCTTTATGCTGAGATTGAGTCTGAGCGCAGCGTCCTCCAGCTTGAGACGTGCCTCATTGCTGAACAGGAAATTGAACTGTTCGGGACGGGAAAAATAGTAACCCTGAAAATAGTCAACGCCCATAAGCATACAGGTAATAACCTCGTCAACGGTTTCCACACCCTGCGCAATAGTCATTGCACCAATCTGCTTTGCGGTGTTGATAATAGCCTTGAACACTTCCTGATTGTAGGTGTTCGACTCTATATTGCTTACAATAAAACGGTCAATCTTGATAATATCGGGGTTGACCATTTTTATTCTCTCCATAGTATCCTCCCCTGCGCTTACGTTATCCAGCGCAATCAGAAAGCCTTTGGAGCGATAGAAGTTGACAAACATCATCAAATCATAGTTATCCCTTACATTTGAGCTGTTAAGCTCAATAACAACGCTTTCGGGAGAAAGATTATGGCTTTCGGCTGTGCGAAGAAGCTCGCCGTTGCCCGCTTCAACATCATTGAGAACCGATGTCTCAAAATTCACAAAAAGCGCAGGAGCAGATTTTTCCTCCGCAACAAAAGCGTCCATGGATTTTTCACGGCAAATTCTGTCAAGCTCAAGAACATTTCCGTTCTGTTTTGCATAATTGAAAAGGAAATACGGTGAAACAATTTCGCCTTTGTAATCGCCTCGAGCAAGTGCTTCAAGACCGATAACCTTTTTTGTATTGATGGAATAAATAGGCTGGAACTCAACAAAAATATCCTTGTTGTCAATGACTTCCTGTACTATTTCGGGAGTAATTTTCATAGCGTCCTCCGAGTTGAGAAAAGTGTAATATCAAAGCTTGTCGGCAGTTCTTTCGCAAACCCTGTCATAAAGTGAGTAAAGCTTCTGAACGCCGTTTTCCAAGAAGTAGTAGTGAGCAATATACGGAACGAGCAACACAAGCATAAGTACAGCCGCAGCGAGAATGCCGATATTTTCCGACACGAAAAAACCGATAAGGCAAAGAAACATAAGTACAGCGAAAAGAATAGTTACCAGCAGGTGAATAAGCCGTTCATGCTGCATAAAAGCAATTTTTGTCAGCATCTCATCTTTAAGCTTTTGAAAGTCTGTGTCTTCCTTATCAAGAGCGGCAATTACCGAAGCAATGTACTCGCTGAAATACTTTTTCAAGGCAATCGCCCCCATTCTTTACAGATAAACTGCACAAATTTTATTAACATCATTATACCATATCTGTATAATTTTTTCAATAGCTTTTAGGGAATTTAATAATTTCGCAATCAAAACTTCAAGCTGAAATGCAAAAGGAAAGTCACGCCGAAAGGAACGGCGTGACCGTCATAATAAGCAATGAATAAATTTAAGCCTGAATTTGCCGAAGCGTGAAAGTGAGGCGTAATAACGTTTGATAAGATTTGTAACAGCAAGCCGCATTTCGTGTGCCTCATCACGGGTGACAGAGTTTCCTCCGAATGAAGCTTTAAGTGCAAGCGAAATAATCTGCTCAGCATTTCCGTCAGCAAGAAGCTCTGAATGATGAGAAAGTGTATAAGCATATTCGCCGTAGCTCATATCGGTCTGCTCAGGCATATCCATAAGTCTCATAAGCTTTCCGAAACGCTTGTAATCTCTTCCAATCTGAACAGACGGAGTCGCCGCTGACCTATACCGTGAAATAACAACCATCCTGTGCAGAATAACTGTCAGCGGAATTACAGCAATAATCAGCACAACAACCAATACCCACGTCAAATCATAAACAACGTCAACCTTTCTGTCGCCTTCAATACCGAAAATACCGAAGCCTACCGATTGAGGTCTGCCTATTTCGTTATCTTTTGTCTGGGTTATATTGTCTGTCTCGGAAGGAGCCGTTGTGAACTCCGTAGCATCGCTGTTATCGTTCTGTGTAATGGTTGTTACAGTAGTTGCTTCCTGTGGCTGAGGAGCAGTTTGATGTTCATTCGGAGCAGTCTGAGAAGTTTCACTCTCCGATACTGAGTCATCAGCATCGGTTTCAGCAGATGACTCGGATACCTCTGTTTCGGTTTCCGTAGCTGTGGTTTCTGTCGGGAAAGCAGTTCGTACATTTCCGTAGCCCGAAGTGAATTCCATTGGGTACCAGCCGTATCCGTCAATATAAACCTCAACCCAGGCGTGCCCGCGGGTATCTTCAACATCAACAGTTATTACTTTGCCCTCGGGAATGTTTTTATCGCTGTCATAAGGTGATATAATGTATCCCTCAACATATCTCGCAGGAATACCTGCGTATCTGCACATAAGAACAGCCGTTGAAGCAAAGTGTGAACAGCTTCCCTCCTTGTATCTGAGAAAGTGATTTACAAAGTCCTCACCCTTGGGAAGCGGTTCAGTAGTCAGACTGTAGGTACAGTTGTCACGAAGCCATTCCTTGATGTAGTAAAGCTTTCTGCTGAAAACAGTCATTTCATCAAGAGTGCTTTTTCCCGTCTGAATTTCTTCGGCAGTAATATATTCGTAGTAGTTCTGATTGAACATTTCCTCAGGCTTGAAGCTTGACGGAATATCAAGATAGTTTTCGTAAACGAATTTTCTGTATGCCGCTTCGTCCTCAACAAGAGATGAGGGGATAGACCATCTTTTTCTAAAGAGGTTTTGGTATCCGTAGTAACCGTCAGGATTGTAAATCTGTCCGAAATAAGTGTCCGACGAGCCTGTAAAATGGCTGTGGTCGGTTATTGTGTATCTGGATACGCTTTCGGGCACAAGATTATATGGTAAATAAAGATAATCCTTGTTTGCCGCAATATTTTTTACCGTAAAGCTGTAATTCGGCAGCACCCCCGGAGCACTTTTCAGATTGTAGCTGTCAAAAAGAACAGGGGAAAGTCCTGTGTTTGTAAAATTCTCAGTAATTTCCTCCAGCTCCCGAAGCTTGCCGTCAGAAAGCTCCTCCCAGCTTCTTCCCGTGTAAACCGAGCCTACAAAGCCCCTAAGATAAATCGTATCAAGAGAACGGGGCATTGTAACCTGAAGTACGGTTTTGAAATCAAATCGTATATTTCCAAGTTCGCTGAGCTTTCCGTGATTGATGGCACCATAGCTGTAAGGCTCGCCAATAATTTGTGAAAAGGTCTTTTCTATGCTGTGCTGAAGCTGCCCGCTGTCAAGGTAATTATCAGCCTTGTTAAACAGTTCGTTAAGCTTTTTGGGACGCTCAAAGCCGACAACTTTTGTTATTCCAGTAATAATCATAATGCACAGCATAGCTATAGCGGCTGCAATTCCTGCGCATTGAATAGTGTATTTGACAAATTGGTGTCTTTGTGAAGGAATTAAAACAGCGCATTCCATAACTATAAGTGCCGTAATCGAAGTTATAAGTGCAGCAAATGCAATCGGGTCAGGCTCAAAGCCGAAAGCGAATACAGCAACCTGAGGAGTGAAAAGAACACTTGACGCATATATTCCCGAATTGAACCTTATGAATAAATACCCAAATAAAAGGCATAAGAAAATCAAAGCCATTACAATAAAAACTGTTATATGTTCATTGACAAGCTCAGGTTCAATTATATAAATATACGGTTTATTGCGGTATTCCGCACGAGCAGCGGCAGTGTAAATATTTATAGTCCCCGCAAAGCCAGCGCAGATTTCATCTTTCAATACAGCTGCTCCGACAATTAATGCGGCAGCAGAGCCTGAAAGTGTACAAAAAGCAATTTCCTTTCTGAGTGAGAAAGTGTTTGTCAGAATACACATTCCTACAATCAAAAAGAAAATCATAGTCTTATCTACGGTTATGTCAAGACAGCTAAGCGCCGTAAATGCCGAGCCGCAGCAGCCGAGTACGGCAATAAAAAATCTGATTAACTGCATCTGCAAAGTGGGCTTATTGCTTGTTTTACGCACTGTTGCAGTAATTTCAACCGAAGGAGAAGAACTTCTTCCTGTCATATTGCCGTACCTCCTTTCACTATATTATCAGCAGCTCACGATTGCTGAGCGTTTCAGCGTCAGCATAAATAATCTCAAATCGGATATCATTTTCATCATATTGTGACGCATCGGGATTTCCCGTGCATATCACCGTAAGCCGTATGCCGCCGTAAAGTGCTTCAAGCTTTTCAATCCGTTCAGCATCAATGCTGTCAGCTGCAACAATAACTCTTGAATAATTTTTCCCTGATGAAAACAAATCGTCCGATATTGCAGTCTGGACGAAAGCCTGTTCGTAAGAAATATTTTTCATCCTGGAGCAGATATCAGCCTGAGCGCTGTGAAATTCATCCGCATTTGATATTCGGTAATTTTTTATCGTAAAGTCTGCTCCTGCATAAGCAACCGAGTGTGCGGAGCCGTACTCCGTAAGAAATCCTGAAACCGAAAAAACAGCGTCAAGAATTTTATCGGCAGAAAAAGCATCTCCACAGCCATAAAAATCAGCCGCAATAAGCGTGCTGCAACCGATAGGAAGGGAAAGCTCCTTAACAATGAATTCGTCGCTTCTGCTGCTCAGCTTCCAGTGAATACGGTTGTTGCTGTCGCCCTCACGGTATTCACGGAGAGCAAATATTTCTGACGGGTCATCTCCTGATTTAATCTGAGAAAAGGTGTTGCTTTCAGATGAAAAAACAGGATTATTTTCAAGCTCAGCCTGAATAGGGTGTATAACAGGCAGAGAAAGAATCTTTCCCGTAAAGCCAGCCTTGACGGGCAGTGCAAACAGCCCCATAATGTCACGTATACATATTTTTGACACCTTCACATCAACTTTGCCGCAGTGCACAGGAGCAATGTTCAGCGCAAAGGTCTCTGTCGATTTTGCACCCACAGCTGAGCTGAGTCTGAACTTCTGTTTTTTTGGAGTGTCCAAAAGAACGTACGGCGTGTAAAAAACTTCTGCAATACAGCTTGTAATCGGAATAAATGAGCGATTTTTTACTGTTATTTTCAGCACCGACGGCTTTCCTCTCGGCGCAGTCAGCTGCTCAAAATGAGCGCTCACCTTAACAAATCGTGACGTAATGCAAAGAATTATAAGCGTTATTATCGGCATAGTAATCATAAATACCAGCAGAATAAATGAAATATCGCCCTTATACATTACATAGAAGAATGCCGAAAGAATCAGCAGAATAAAATATAAAGACCTCATAAGTCTTGTCCCTTCGGATTTCAGATTTTCGGAGTAGGTGTACGTGCGTTTATGTCGCGGATTACGTCAGCCGCAGTAACACCTGCTGCCTTTGCCTTCGGAGAAATAATAATGCGGTGTTCCGCAACGTCGTTGAGGATATATTTCACATCGTCCGGAATAACATAGCTTCGTCCGCTGAGCAGTGCAGTAGCCTTAGCCATTGCAGCAAGAGCAACCGAACCTCTCGGACTGAGCCCCAGCTTAATCTGTGGGTGAGTACGGGTTGCAGCAGCAATTGAAGCAATGTATTTGTATACACGGTCGTCAACAAAAATCTGTTCAGCCGCCGCACGAAGCATAAGCACATCGTCAGCGTTTGCAACAGGAACAATAGCGTCAGCAGGCTTTTCTGTGCCCTTTGATTTGAGAATAGCAATTTCGCTGTTCAAGTCAGGATATCCCATAGTAAGTCTGACAATAAAACGGTCAAGCTGTGACTCAGGGAGCATCTGCGTACCGACGGAGCCTATAGGATTTTGCGTTGCGATAACAATAAACGGCTTCGGAAGCTCGTGTGTAACACCATCAACCGTAACAGACCCCTCTTCCATAGCTTCAAGAAGTGCACTCTGAGTCTTGCTTGATGTTCGGTTGATTTCGTCCGCAAGAAACAAGCTGCAAAGTGCCGCACCGGGCTTGTATTCAAAACGCTCAGTCTGCTTGTTGTAAACAGTAAAGCCTGTCACATCGGCAGGAAGTACATCAGGGGTAAACTGCATACGTTTGTAATCAAGGGACATTGCTTTGGAAAAGGCAAGAGCAAGAGTGGTCTTGCCTACCCCTGGAATATCGTCAAGAAGAATGTGTCCCCCCGCAATAATAGCAAGCTGAGTCTTTACAATAATATCATTTTTGCCTATAACAGCCTTTTTTACTTCCTCGTTGATTTTCTTTGCAATCGGAAGCACCTGTCGGCGGATTGTTTCATCAGTCATATCTAAAACTCCTTAAAGTGGATTTATGTAACACATAAAATAATTATATCACACTTTCAACGGCAATACAAATTACAATTTGGTTAATGATGTTTACATATTGTAACTGAAATGGAATAAAATTACGTTTAAATACATTTTTTTCTCAAAAAGACCTTGACAAGGACAAGCAATGGGTATATAATAAACTGTGTAGATTTTAAATTTGGAGTTAAAAGTATGAAGGCTGTAAATTCTGTTCTTGGCTTTTTCAACTTTATATTTTTTGCAGGCGCAGGCTTTTACTTTAGCTATGGGTTTTGTTTTCCATGCCGTAAAAAAATATATTGCCGATAACAGAAATGTAAAGCTGATGTTGTAATAACATATTGTTTGTAACGGTCTGCGGCAAAGGTGTCACAGGCTTTTATTTTTGTTATAGTACAGCGAAAGGAAATGAAATGAATGAAACTTAAATTTAAAGGCGCGGTTTCCGTGCTTATGGCAGCAATTCTTGCGGTTTCAATGACAGGCTGTAAAAAGGAGGATACCTCCTCTGCCGAGGCTGAAACTACTTTTGATTCAGCTGGATATGAGTCAAGAATTGCCGAACTGGAATCACAGGTTGAATCGCTTAAAGCAGAAACTTCACCCAATATCGGTTTCAAGGATAAATCCGATTTTATTCTTGGTAAGGATAACCCTGCGGTAAGCGAAGCTGCGGCAGTTAAGGAAGAAGCTATGGCTGACCTGCCGCAGTTTATTACAATCAAGGGTGTGGAGTACAGCACCGACCTTACAGCGCTCACTTTGAATAATATGGAGCTTACTGATGATGATATCAAGGATTTGAAGTATATGGTAAATCTTACCGAGCTTCATATCTATCAGAATCATATAAGCGATATTACTCCTCTTAAAGGCCTTACAAATCTTCAGACACTTTCTCTTTTCAAGAATAATATCAGCGACCTTACACCGCTTGCAGGTCTTGTTTCATTGAAGGATTTGTACCTGCGCTCAAATAATATCACTGACATATCTCCATTGGACGGTCTGCTGGGACTTGAAGTTCTTGACATATCGGAAAACAACGTTTCCGATATAACACCTCTCGCAGGTATGACGGAAATTACACTTCTTCGTCTCAATGATAACGCAATTACCGATATTTCAGCACTCAGCAGTATGCAGAGTATGGACAGACTCCATCTCCAGAATAATAAGATTTCCGATATCACTCCTGTTATGAATATGATTGATATGACGGAAATTTATCTGGAGAATAACATCGTTTCCGATGTGGAGCCGCTTATGTCACTGACAAGCCTCGGTTGGATTAAGCTGGGCGGAAATCCGATTTCAAACCTTAATCCGCTTACAAATATCACAGGACTCAAAAAACTTTATATTGAGGGAATTGATATTTCGGAAGAAGATATGACAGTGCTGACTGACAAGCTTCCCGACACAACTATTGTTACAAAGTAAATAAAAACGTTTCGTGCAGAATGTACCTACGCTTTTAAAATAAATTTTTATTTCGGAGGAAAAGAAAATGATTGTTATTCTTAAAAAAGGCGCATCAGCTGAAGCTGTTGCAAAACTTGAGGAAATTTTTAAAGCCAAGGGCGTTACAGCTAACCATATCGAAGGTGCAAATCAGAATATTATCGGTCTTGTAGGCGATACATCAAGAATTGAAGTTGATTCCCTTATGGCGCAGGATTGCGTTGAAAATATCCGCCGTGTACAGGAGCCTTACAAGCAGGCTAACCGTAAGTTCCATCCTGATGATACAACTATTCCTGTAAGAGACTGCATTATCGGCAACGGTTCTCTTCAGGTTATCGCAGGTCCTTGCTCCGTCGAAACAGAAGACCAGATTATGCAGACAGCTATCGCTTGTAAGAAGGCTGGCGCAACAATGCTCAGAGGCGGCGCATTCAAGCCAAGAACCTCCCCATATTCCTTCCAGGGTCTCGGCAAGGAAGGCCTTGACCTTCTTGTTCAGGCTCGTAAGGAAACAGGTCTCCCAATTGTAACAGAAATTATGAACGGCGCTGACCTCGACCTTTTTGCTGATATTGACGTAATTCAGGTAGGCGCAAGAAATATGCAGAATTTCGAGCTTCTCAAGGCTCTCGGTAAGTCTGATAAGCCAATCCTCCTCAAGAGAGGTCTTGCAAATACAATGGAAGAACTCCTTATGTCCGCTGAGTATATTATGGCAGGCGGCAATCAGAATGTTATTCTCTGCGAAAGAGGTATCCGTACATTCGAAACATGGACAAGAAATACTCTCGATATTTCCGCTGTACCTCTCCTCAAGCAGAAAACTCACCTCCCAATCTGCATCGACCCATCTCACGCAGCAGGTATCGCTTCACTTGTTGAGCCTCTCTCACTCTCTGCAATCGTTGCAGGTGCAGATGCTCTCGAAATTGAAGTTCACTGCGACCCTAAGAGCGCTCTTTCCGACGCAAGCCAGCAGCTTACACCTGAAAAGTTTGAGTCTGTAATGACAAACATCAGAAATATGGCAGGCTTCCTCGGCAGAACACTCGGTAAATAAGTTTTTTACGGGACTTTGCGGCAGCAGCTGCTGCCGCTTGTCCCTATGCTTGTTTTTAAAAGAATTTATACAGAATGGACGGGGATATTATGTCACTTAAAAAAATTACCGTTACCGCATCAGGAATATATGACGTGATTATCGGCGGAGGTTTGCTCCGTCACTGCGGAGGGTATATTCAGAACGTGACAGAAGCCAAGAAGCTTGCTGTTATTACAGATGATACCGTTGACGCACTCTATGGAAAAATTGTTGTCGATGCACTCGAAAATGAGGGCTATGACGTTTGCAAATTTGTTTTCCCACACGGCGAACAGTCCAAATCTACCGATACTCTCGCAAAAATATGGAATTTCCTATGTGAAAACAATATAAGCAGAAGTGACTGCCTCGTTGCACTCGGCGGCGGTGTAGTAGGTGACATTACAGGCTTTGCGGCAGCAACCTATCTCCGTGGAGTTGACTTTGTCCAGCTCCCAACAACACTCCTTGCGCAGGTTGACTCCTCTGTCGGCGGAAAAACAGCTGTTGACCTTGACGGAGGAAAAAACCTTGTCGGTGCATTTAAACAGCCTAAGCTTGTGCTGTGTGACACCGATACACTGGATACGCTTGATGATGAACTGTTTACAGACGGTATGGGAGAAGTCGTAAAGTATGGTATGATTAAATCCGCTTCACTTTTCTCCGAGCTGGAGCAGTACACAACAGAAACTCTCCGTAAAAATAAGGACGTCCTCGATGATATTATTGCTCAGTGTGTAACAATCAAGCGTGACGTTGTTGAGGCTGATGAATTTGATACAGGCGAAAGAATGCTGTTGAACTTCGGTCATACAATCGGTCACTCAATCGAGCAGTATTACAACTATACAGGAATTACTCACGGTAAGGCTGTAGGCGTGGGTATGAAAATCATTACAGCCGTTGCCGAGGATAACGGTATGGCTGAACCGGGCACATACGGCAGACTGAAAAACTGCCTTAGCTATTACGGACTCGATAACGATGTAGAGCCTACCCCCGCACAGCTTGCAGGTGGCTGTATAAATGATAAGAAGCGTTTCGGCGGCAACATAAATATTATCATCTGTTGCGATATCGGCGCTTCAATGATAAAGAAAATGCCTGTGGAAGCTTTCTTTGCAATGCTTGCCGAATATACTGAGTAATCAAGAGGATTAACCGATGAAAGTAAAAATTACCCCAACAAAGCTTATCGGCAGAGTGAAAGCTCCGTCATCAAAAAGCTTTTCACACCGTATGCTCATCGCCGCAGCACTTGCAGGGGGAGTATCCGAGGTTTCAAATATAAGCGTGTCAAAGGATATCGACGCAACCGTCGGAGCAATGAATGCTCTCGGGGCAAATATCCTCAGCGACGGAAGCACCTATACCGTTATGGGTATAAAAAAGCCTGCGGAAAAGGCAGTTATCGATTGCTGTGAAAGCGGCTCAACGCTCCGCTTTATAATTCCGATTGCAGCTGCTCTCGGTTGTGAATGTGAATTTCACGGTAAGGGCAAGCTCCCCGAAAGACCTATTACACCTTACATTCGTGAAATGAGCAAGTACGGCGTGACAATTACCCGTGAAGAGGGGATAATGCCTTTTACAATGAGCGGCAAGCTCAAAGGCGGAGAGTATCTGCTTGAAGGTGACGTTTCCTCCCAGTTCATCACAGGTCTGCTGTTTGCACTCCCTCTCTGTGAGGAAAATTCAGTTATCCGACTTACCTCACGTCTTGAGTCAAAGCCTTACGCCGATATGACCGTCAGTGCACTTAACTGCTTCGGCATCGAAATCGACGAAACAACCGACGAAAACGGATACCCAATATACAACATAAAGGGCGGTCAGAAATATAAATCAGCAGACTGCACCGTTGAAGGCGACTACTCTCAGGCGGCTTTCTACTATGTCGCAAACGCACTTGGCTCCGAAATTGTAATCGACAACCTCAATAAGAACTCTGTGCAGGGAGATAAAAAAATCCTTGAAATTATCAAGGAAATGGGTTATAATAATATAAATGCCAACTGCGAAACAGCGCTCAGACCTTTTGAAGCTGATGTTTCCGACATTCCCGACCTTGTACCGATTATGACAGTGCTTGGCTGTTTCGGCAGCGGAATAAGCCGTATAACAGGTGCAAAGCGTCTGAAAATCAAGGAAAGCGACCGTCTTGCAGCAATTGCTAATGCACTTAATGCTGTTGGCGGAAAGGTAACGGTGTTTGATGATGCGCTGGAAATTGCGACCATTGAACGTTTCCACGCAGGAACAATAGAAGGCTGTAACGACCATAGAATTGTTATGGCAGCAGCAATCGCCTCCACAATGTCGGACGGCGAATTTATAATTACTGACGCAGAGGCTGTGACAAAAAGCTACCCCGATTTCTGGAAGGATTTTGCCGCTTTGGGCGGAATTTACGAAGAAATCGCTGATTAACCGAGCTGAAAGGATTGAAAAATTAATGTCATCATTCTGGAATCATAATTTAACAGTATCAATTTTCGGCGAGTCCCACGGCCCTGCAATAGGCGTTGTTCTCGATAAGCTTCCTTCGGGCGAATATATCGACCCTGAGGAAATCCGTAACTTTATGGCAAGACGTGCACCTAAAAAGGACGCGACATCTACCCCTCGCCGTGAAAGCGATATGCCTAATATCCTTTCGGGTATCCACAATAATTATACAACAGGTACACCACTTGCCGCTTTTATCAATAATACCGATACACATTCACAGGACTACAGTAATCTCTCCAAGCTTGCACGTCCCGGTCACGCCGATTATACTGGCGCGCTCCGCTATAAAGGTTTCAACGACGTAAGGGGCGGCGGTCACTTCTCAGGCAGACTTACCGCACCGCTTTGCTTTGCAGGTTCAATCTGCGGTCAGATTCTTGAGCGCAGAGGTATCTATACAGGTGCACATATCATTCAGGTGCACAACATCAAGGAAGAAAAGTTCAATCCCTGCGAGGTTACAAAAGAGCAGATTGTTGCACTCCGTCATAAGAAATTTCCTACACTCAACGATAAAAAGGGTGCAGCTATGGTTGCCGATATCGCAAAGGCAAGAGAAGCTGGCGACAGCGTAGGCGGAATTATCGAATGCGTAATTACAAATGTTCCCGCAGGTATCGGCTCTCCGATTTTTGAGGGGCTTGAAAACAGCATTGCTCAGCTCGTTTTCGGTATCCCTGCCGTAAAGGGTATTGAATTCGGTGCAGGCTTTCAGGTTGCCGAAATGCTGGGAAGTCAGAACAATGACGAGTTCTACGTAAATGAGCACGGTCACGTTCTTACAAAAACAAACAACCACGGCGGTATCCTCGGCGGTATCTCTTCGGGTATGCCAATCGTGTTCAGAGTAGCATTCAAGCCTACTCCGTCAATTTCTAAGCCGCAGGAAACTGTTGATATCAGTGCACTTACAAACGAAACTCTCGAAATCAAGGGAAGACACGACCCGTGCGTTGTTCCGAGAGCAGTACCATGTGTTGAAGCGGCAGCAAATCTTGCTATTCTTTCTCATATGCTTAATTATCCGAACTTTTGATTATGACAACCTGAGGTGATGATATGCCTTCTTTGAAGCGTGAAGAGGAATACAAAATTAACCATCAGCGTTACAGCGATATGAAAAAAGGCTTTAAGACAACGTTGTTTATGGCGTTAATCCCGTCAGCAGGCGTGTGGCTTGTACTGACGCTGTATTATTTCATTCGTACCCTTGCTATGCTTGCAGGCGGAAGTGCTTTTTTCGGGCAGATGATTTTGAATTACGCTAATGGTACGAACGAAAAATCTGACCTTGCTGTTGAAATTCCGTATTTGTATATGGCATTTTTGATTGTAGTCGCTATACTTACCTTCATTTCAATTTTCTTTAAGAAAAAACAGCCTATTTATCCTACATTTGTCCTTTACGGAGCAGGTGCGCTGTATGGGCTTATTGCGCTTATTATGGGCAGCTGCGGAGTATTGACAGGTCTATATTTTATTGCATATGGCGGTTATGGAATATGGATAAGTGACTATATCATGCGTCTGTTCAAAGAAAAGGAATAC
>JAZSHA010000168.1:0-6332 GCA_045533025.1 Oscillospiraceae bacterium | reverse complement strand
CCCATATTTTTAGGTCCGAAAGCAATATCCTTGTACACGGTTTCCTCAAAAATCTGATATTCGGGGTATTGGAAAACAAGCCCTACCTTGAAACGGATATCTCGGAGCTTTGTTTCCTTTGCCCAGATATCCTGACCGTCAACGTAGATTTTGCCCGATGTAGGCTTTACAAGACCATTGAAATGCTGGATAAGGGTAGACTTGCCTGAGCCTGTATGGCCGATAATGCCTACAAGTGCACCCTCTTCAATTTCAAGATTTACATTATCGACAGCCGTTTTCTCAAATGGCGTACCGATACTGTATGTGTAAGTCAGATTTTCGGTTTTAATTACTGACATTTTTATTCCTCCATAGAATACATTTCACAAATGTGATAATGTTTCTTTAATTACTTGAGTAACTTCAAGAGTGCCTCAACGCACTCATCTTCATCTATTATATGTGTATCAGACGGCAGACCTGCTTCACCCATAAGGTACATCAGCTCTGTCACCTGCGGCACGTCGAGTCCGATTTTTTTCATTGTTTCGACGTTTGAGAAAACCTCTTTCGGCACGTCGTCCATAATTATTGTGCCGCCGTCCATCACGACAATTCTGTCTGCCTGTGCGGCTTCGTCCATATAATGGGTTATGAGCACAATTGTTATTCCATAGTCACGATTGAGTCTGCGGATTGTTTTCAGCACCTCGCGCCTGCCTTTCGGGTCAAGCATTGCGGTAGGCTCGTCCAGCACTATACAATCGGGACGCATTGCAATTATTCCAGCGATTGCGACACGCTGTTTCTGACCGCCTGAAAGCTGATGCGGAGAATGTTCACGGTACTCGTACATTCCTACAGATTTAAGTGCATCATCAACACGCTCTCTCATTTCATCGGGAGCTACTCCGAGATTTTCAAGAGCAAAGGCAACGTCCTCCTCGACGATTGTTGCAACAATCTGATTGTCGGGGTTCTGGAACACCATTCCAACGTGCTGACGGATATCGAAAAGCTTTTCCTCGTCAGCTGTATCTATCCCCTCAACGTAAACCTTACCTCCGCAGGGAAGAAGGATAGCATTGAAATGCTTGGCAATTGTGGATTTACCGCTGCCATTGTGACCGAGAATGGCTGTAAAGCTTCCCTTTTCGATGTTAAGGCTTACACCCTTGAGCACCTGCTTTACTGGCGCATCTTCATATTCGTTATCGTAATGGAACTCAACATTCTGCGCTGTAATAATTTTTTCCTGCATAGTAAAAGTCCTCTTATAATTCCATAATCAAGTCAATTCCGCTAATAAGTGCAACAATAAGCAGAATTGCACCTACTGCAATGTAGGTGGTACTAACGGTTTTAACTTCCTTTGGTGAAAGTGGCGTACCCATTTTGGATTTGTAGGCACTCCCCTTTTTTGTTATTCCGACAAAGAGAAAATATATTCCTCCAAGAAGAGCGAGAAATGGCATTATATAACCACGCTTCGTCAGAAGCGTGCACTCCTTCCGTGATGTTTTGTGGTTTTGCTTGCAAAATTTCGGACTATTGTCCGAAAAACAAAACTCATGTCTGAAAATTCATTTTCAGACTTTCTCCTTACTTTGTCCAGATAGCTGTTGAGCCGCACGGCAGTACACAGCCGCTTGCTTCAACGGGAAGTCCGATTTCGTCAGCTGTTACTCCTCCGCCGTATTTTGCTCCGATTGTTTCGCTTAAAATGTAGGACATTACAGATGGAGAAAGTCCTGTTGTATAGCTGTTAAGCAGGAAGAAAAGCGGGTCGTCGCTGAGCACGTTGGAACAAAGCTTAACGAGGTCATAGATGCAGTCCTCCAGCTTCCAAACTTCCTGATTTGGTCCTCTGCCGTAAGATGGAGGGTCCATAATTACGGCATCATATTTTCTTCCGCGCTTAATTTCACGTGCAACAAACTTTTCGCAATCGTCAACAATCCAGCGGATTGGTCTGTCGGAAAGTCCCGAAGAAGCGGCGTTGTCGCGTGCCCACTGCACCATACCCTTTGAAGCGTCAACGTGACACACGCTTGCACCTGCATTTGCACAGGCGAGGGTCGCTCCGCCAGTGTATGCAAAGAGATTAAGCACGTTTATTGGTCTGCCTGCATTACGAATAAGGTTATCCATATAGTCCCAGTTCACAGCCTGTTCAGGGAAAAGTCCCGTATGCTTGAAGCCTGTGGGTCGGATATTAAATTTCAAATCGCCGTAGCTGATAAGCCAGCTGTCGGGAATTTTCTTCTTAAAGCTCCACTGTCCGCCGCCCTTATCAGAGCGGTGGTAGTGGCCATATGCGGTATTCCATAGATTTGATTTTCTGTCGGTTTTCCAGATAATCTGTGGGTCGGGACGGATAAGGGAGATATCGCCCCAAAGCTCCAGCTTTTCGGAGGAGGTACAATCTATAAGACGGTAGTCCTTCCAGTTGTCTGCTGTTCTCATTTATTTCAGTTCCTTTCGGGATTAATCTTCTGCACAACGCTCCTTGATTTTGTCTGCAATTTCAATCGCCATATCGTTGATAAGGTCGAAGCGCTTGCCCTCAATCATTACACGGATAAGAGGCTCTGTACCGCTTTCACGGACAAGAATTCTGCCGCTTGAGCCAAGCTTCTTCTGATTTTCGGTGATAGCCTTTTCGATTTCAACATCGTTTTTCCAGGCTTCCTTCCACTTCTGAGTAATCTTGACGTTAATCATTACCTGTGGGTAACGCTCCATCATTGAGCCAAGCTCGGAAACCTTTCTGTCCTGACGCTTTACAACACTCATAAGCTGAACAGCTGTAAGCTGTCCGTCGCCTGTTGTTGCGAAATCGTGGAAAATAATATGTCCCGACTGCTCACCGCCGAGATTGTAACCGCCTGCAAGCATCTGCTCCATAATATAGCGGTCGCCGACTTTTGTGGTAATCATATTGATGTTGTTATTCTTTGCAAAGTGTGTAAAACCGAGATTTGTCAGCACTGTTACAACTGCTGTATTCTTTTTCAGAGTACCCTTGTCACGCATATCTCTTGCGAAAATGGAGATAAGCTTATCACCGTCGAGAATTGCACCTGTTTCGTCAACTGCAAGACAACGGTCTGCGTCACCGTCGAATGCTACACCGAGGTGACATTTCTTTTCAACAACGTAGCGTGAGATTGCTTCCATATAAGTTGAACCACACTTATCGTTGATATTTGTTCCGTTTGGAGAAGAATTGAAAAGGTACACGGTTGCACCGAGTCCGCCGAAAAGTCTTTCAGCTGTTGCGCTTGCTGAACCGTTTGCACAGTCAATTGCAACTCTTACACCTGACAAATCGTGGTCGATAGTTTTCATAATGTATCTGATATAATCCCATTCAGCATTCTTATCGGTGCTGATTGTGCCGACATTTGCACCGCCTGTCATTGCTGCTTTGATTTCATCGGGATTATCAAGAACAAGTCTTTCTATTTCTTCTTCGATATCGTCAGAAAGCTTATAGCCTGTTCCTGCAAAAAGCTTGATACCGTTGAATTCCATACTGTTATGTGATGCGGAAATCATTACACCTGCGTCAGCTTCACGCTTCTTAACGAGAAATGCAACAGCAGGAGTCGGCACAACACCGAGAGTTACTGCGTCTGCTCCCATTGAGCAAATACCTGCAATGAGTGCCGCTTCAAGCACGTCGGAAGAAATTCTTGTATCCTTACCGATGAGGATTTTAGGCTTATGGTTTGCTTTTTTTGTGAGCACCATAGCTGCTGCTCTGCCTATCTGCATTGCTGTTTCGCAGGTAAGCTCAGTAAGAGCAACACCTCTTGCACCGTCTGTTCCGAATAATCTGCCCATATCAAATTCTCCTATTCCGTTTGAAATATCTATCTTTATTCAAAAAATGTCTGCTGACTGTTGTCTGTTGGTCCACCCTTGTATTCGTAACCCATATGCTTATATGCAAGGGCTGTAGCGCATCTTCCTCTCGGTGTACGTGCAACAAATCCGAGCTGCATAAGGTAAGGCTCGCACACGTCTTCAAGGGTTACCGCTTCCTCACCGATTGCGGAGGCAAGAGTTTCAAGTCCTACAGGACCGCCGTTATAGCCTCTGATAAGCATATCAAGCATACGCTTGTCGAGGTTATCAAGACCAAGACTGTCAATTTCCATTCTGTCGAGAGCAATTTTTGCAATGTCCTCAGTAATTCTTCCGTTGCCGATTACTTCTGCAAAGTCACGGACACGCTTCAATAAGCGGTTTGCGATACGCGGCGTACCTCGTGCACGCTTAGCAAGCTCCATTGCTCCTGCCTTATCGCAGGCAATTCCGAGAATTACAGCTGAACGCATAATAATATCGCAAAGCTGGTCGTGGGTATAAAGTTCAAGTCGCTGAAGTACACCAAATCTGTCACGAAGCGGTGAAGTAAGCTGACCTGCTCGTGTTGTTGCGCCGATAAGTGTAAACTTTGGCAGGTCGATACGAAGTGAACGTGCGGAAGGACCTTTACCAATAATGATATCAAGAGCATAATCCTCAAGTGCAGGATAAAGTACTTCTTCGATAGCACGGGAAAGACGATGTATTTCATCGATAAACAGCACGTCATTCTCCGATAAATTTGTGAGAAGCGCAGCAAGGTCGCCCGGCTTTTCGATTGCAGGTCCCGAAGTGATACGTATATTTACACCCATTTCGTGCGCAATAATTGCTGAGAGGGTTGTTTTACCGAGACCCGGAGGTCCATAGAGAAGGACGTGGTCGAGAGGGTCTCCTCTTTTCTTTGCAGCTTCGATATAGACGGACATATTCTCCTTTACCTTATCCTGACCGATATACTCCGAAAGGGTTTTAGGACGAAGGTTAACCTCTATATCATCTGTATCTCTTTCAGTCACCTGAGGAGAAACCATTCTGCTCTCGGGACGCTCAAAATTCATTTCGCTTGATTCCAGCATTTTATCTTCCTTTCAAGCTTTATATAAGTTTTTTCTGTTTATATGCTTTAGTTTGTTTTGTCGGAATTACAATAAGCGGTATAATCATTTCCTCGTCGGTAAGTCCGCCGTGATTTGCTTTATTCATCTGCTTCGGCTTCATATTAAGGGTTTGATAACGGATATTCTTATCAGCTATTGCGCAAATCATATAGTCGCCGATAAAATCTATGGTTTTCGGGTGAGATTTTCCTCCGCCGAGAATTCCTTTATTCAGCACGTCGCTCCTTGACAGCAAGAGAAAATCATTACCAAGATAGTTATGAACTGCACGCTCAAAGTCTGTTTTGCGGTCATATTTTACATAGCAGGCTGCTGCACGGCTTTCCACAAACGGAGGCACCACAAGGCAGTCTGCGATTTCGGGAATATGGTTGATTTTTATTTCCTCGGTAATATCAGTCAAACCGTGGTCAGCTGAAACGATAATAAGCGTATCCGTCAGAGAAGATGCAAGCTCCTCAATCTGATTATTAAGAAACTTAAGCTTTTCCGCAACTGCCTCGCTGTAACAGCCTTCACGGTGAGCTGTATCGTCTGGGCTGTTCCACTGAACATAAGTAAAAGTATTCTGTGGTGTTGCACAAATCATTTTCACCAGCTCGCACACACGCTCAAATTTATCTGCTGTTTTATGTATATTTCCTCGCTCGGCAATATTCACGCCTGTCTGAGAAATTGTAAAAGGCTGAACCTCGCCTATAATTGATTTTGCAATATCCTTGTAAATCGTTTCATAAGGCATCACGAATTCTGCTGCACTGGTTTTGGTAACAGGCATTTTTGTGTACGAGTCAAGGTTTGTGTAAACATCAATTGTACGGCAGAATTCCTTGAAGAACAGCGACCAGCCAAGCCAAGCGTGCTCATTGGGAGAAACACCCGTATAGTAGCTTGTCATCGCAGCTGTTGTTGTGGACGGGAAAACCGAAGTAAGATTATCTATATGGTTACTGCGGAGAAACGCTGTATCGGGAAGGTTGCGCTTCATCATATCAGTACCCATACCGTCAAGTACGATAAGCACTACATTTTTATAAAATTTATCAAGATGAGCGTCAAGCTTCGGCAAGGTCGGATATTCGTAACGTGCACGGTAATATTTCAGAATTGACGATATAATATTCACGGGACATCTTGTATAATCGGGGTATGACAGCATTTACAGCGCTCCTTTCCAATAATATGCTGAAAAGGCTTGTACCTTTACAGATTTGCAGCCATTTTTTTCAAGGACTGACGAATTAATTCTTCAACGGACAACGTCGGGTCAAGCTTTGCAACAACAGAAGCCGCTTCCGTCTGGCTGTAACCGAGAACAACAAGTGCAGAAATTGCTTCGGAAGTGTTGCTGCC
>JAZSHA010000266.1:0-8119 GCA_045533025.1 Oscillospiraceae bacterium | reverse complement strand
AACCACAGGGCTTCTGTATTATGTCCGATATCGGCGGCAAGGAATTCACAGACAAGACTATGGCAAGCATCGACAAGTACCTTGGTACAAAGCACGGTCTTGTTCTCAACAACCCTGCATTTACAAAGTACGTTGTAGAATACGGCGAGATTTCCACATACCCAGGCGGTTACAAGGAAAACGCTGGTATCTTCTGCCACAACAATGCTTGGATTATGTGTGCTGCTGCTTACGCTGGCATGGGTGATGTTGCGTTCGATTACTACACAAGAATTGCTCCTGCTTATCAGGAAGACGAAAAGCTCCACAGAACTGAGCCATACGTTTACGCACAGATGGTTGCAGGTAAGGACGCTAAGCGTTTCGGCGAAGCTAAGAACAGCTGGCTCACAGGTACAGCTTCCTGGAACTTCGTTGCAATTTCCCAGTACATCCTCGGTATCATTCCTGACTATGACGGTCTGAAGATTGACCCATCCATTCCAAAGGCTTGGGACGGCTACACAGTTTCCCGTTATTACCGTGGTGCTACATACAACATCAAGATTGAAAACCCTGACCACGTTTCCAAGGGTATCAAGTCCATCACAGTTGACGGCAAGGCTATCGAAGGCAATGTTCTTCCTAACTTTGACGGCGGCGTTCACGAAGTTGTTGCAGTAATGGGCTAAGCGCAGACTCTGCTTACAATAAAAATATCAAACCCGACTCTGTTTTATAATAGAGTCGGGTTTTTATGTGTGGTTAAGCTTTAAATCATTGATTTTTCTGCTATAAAATTAAAGGGCATCAATTCAAGCTTGATACCCTTGTTCGTCTATTTATCAACACGTTCACATAATTCTTTTGAACCGCAATATGGACATTTGGCAACATTTTTATCAAAATAGTTAATCCACAAAGAAAAAGAATACCATTTCGGACTGAATTTTTTTCCGCAGACAGAGCATATGTATTTTTTGGATATAAGTGAACGATGTACAGGAACGCATATAATGAGGCTAATCAATATAACAGGAATAGCAATTACCAACCAGTGAACATCATAACTGTTGCCGCCCCAATGCACTTCGCAGGCAGTAAGCGAAAGAGATATAAGCATCATAAAAGCAATGGCTGAAAAACGTTTTTTCATATATAACATACCTCCAAAGCATATGATATTATGAAAAGTCTATGGCTTTTCGGTTCTGCATCAAATAATCTGTATAAAAAATAAGGATACTCTGTAGAGTACCCCACAAACCACGATGTATTTTCGCAACGCGAAAATACTCGTAAACGAAATGCCAACGGCATTTCGTTTTGGTGCGGGTGACAGGACTTGAACCTGCACGCAAAAGCAATAGATCCTAAGTCTATCGTGTCTGCCAATTCCACCACACCCGCATTGCAACAAATACTATTATATACATTTTTTTCAGTTTTGTCAAGCTTGCTCCAATTCTTTAAAATTATATTGACAAACAGTTACAGAACTTGTATAATTAAAGTACACTTTAACTTTGAAAAGGGGTATTAACTATGCAGTATGAAATCAAAGGAACTCCGTTCCCTGTAATTATCTGTCACCTTGAGCCTAATGAAACAGTCTGCTGTCAGAAGGGCGCTATGTCCTGGATGTCCCCCAATATGCAGATGTCAACCAACGCTGGCGGAGGTATCGGCAAGATGTTCTCCCGTGCTGTTTCGGGTGAGTCCATTTTTCAGAATAAGTATACAGCCATAGGCGGCAACGGCGAAATTGCTTTTGCTTCTACTGTTCCTGGTCAGGTTCTCCCTGTTGAAATTTCCCCCGCAAGAACTATTGTTGCTTCAAAATCTTCTTATATCGCTTCCAGCCCAAATGTTGAGATGAGTCTTTTCTTCCAGAAAAAGTTCGGTGTAGGTCTTTTCGGCGGTGAAGGCTTCATTATGCAGAAATTCACTGGCAACGGTATCGCTTTCCTTGAAATTGACGGAAGCTGCGTTGAATATGACCTTAATGCAGGCGAGTCAATCCTTCTTGACACGGGTTACCTTGTTGCTATGGACGCAACCTGTTCTGTAGATATCGAATCTGTAAAGGGAGTTGGAAATGCACTTTTCGGCGGTGAAAGCTTATTCAACACCAAGGTTACGGGCCCTGGCCATATTTGGATTCAGACAATGCCTGTTTACGCTCTTGCGAATTCTGTTCGTCCATATATTCCTACAGGCAACTAATTACATACAACAATATAACAAAACAAAGCTTTCGCAACTTCGGTTACGAAAGCTTTTTTTATGTATAACTGCAAGGGAGGTGTACCTTACAGGGTGCTGTTGGGTGCCGCCCACTTTTCTGTGCGGTATTCCGCAGGTGCGTGGACAGCTGATATAGTCAAAGCATACTCCGTTATTTTTTGTTCAGAGCAGCCATAATTTTCTCCCGAAGCTTCCGCCTCGGGGTGATTAAAGGAGAGGTTATATGAAAATTTAGTTGTTATCTTGTTTTTGACTATGGCTTTATTATACAGGTCAATTGTGTTGGAATTATGAAAGAATGAAAAAAGGAAGATAAAAGAAAAGCTTCAAAACAGTTACAAATTTTCACAAATCGGTTACGTTGTCCACATTTTAACTTTCACCACTTTTCTGTCGCTGACATATTATAAAAGGGAATTTAAAATCTCCATTTATTCTTGCGACGGAAAGGAAGTTGCTTATGAAGAAAACTGTTTTGATTGCAGGCGGAGACCTGCGATTTGCTACACTTGCCGATAAGCTTGCCGATGACTTTATCGTTTATGCAGTCGGCTTTGACAAAAATATTACCCTTTCGGAAAAGGTGCACCTGACCGACAGGCTTGCCGATATGAATGTGCGCGCCGATTACATAATTCTGCCACTGCCTGTTTCAGCAGACGGAATTACAGTAAGCACACCCTATTCCGGTAAAAACATTTCTATCGAAAGTCTTATACCCATACTCAAAGAAAACGGCATAGTATTCGGCGGAATGATTTCCGATGATATAAAGAAAATTTTCGAAGAAAAAGGCATTACTGTCGCAGACTATGCAAAACGCGAAGAGTTTGCGGTACTTAATGCTGTTGCAACAGCGGAAGGCGCAATTCAATTTGCAATGGAAGAGCTTGCCACAACTCTTTCGGGACGAAAAATTCTTATTCTCGGCGCTGGTCGAATTGCAAAGGTGCTGATTGATATGCTTAGCAGCTTTCACACGGAAATTACCGTAGCCGCACGAAAATATTCCGACCTTGCATGGGCACAGGTTTACGGCTGCAATGCGGTGCATATTAACAGTGCAGACGAAGCCGTAAAAAACTGCGATATAATTTTCAACACTGTTCCTGCGGTAATCCTTGATGAAAAAAAACTGCGGATTATCAGCCAAAACAGCCTTGTTATCGACCTTGCCTCCAAGCCGGGGGGCGTAGATTTTGACACAGCGAGCAGACTCGGTGTAAAAGCAATATGGCTGCTGTCCCTGCCGGGAAAGGTTGCACCTGTCACATCGGGAGAAATTATCGCTGAAACATTCAAGAATATTCTCTCCGAAAGGGGCGAAGCTTATGAGTAACCTCAACGGAAAGAAAATCGGTTTTGCAATGTGCGGTTCATTCTGCACCTTCAGCAAAGCTTTTGAACAGCTTGAACAGCTGATTAACGACGGCGCAGACGTTACAGCAATTATGTCATTTAATGCAGCCTTTATCGACACACGCTTCGGCAAGGCGCAGGAGCATATCGAGCGCCTTGAAAAACTTACAGGAAAGCCTGTTCTGCATACAATTGCCGAAACTGAGCCTGTCGGACCAAAAAAGATGTTTGATGCCCTTATTATCGCCCCCTGCACAGGAAATACCCTTGCAAAGCTCTCGGTTGGGATTATTGATACCCCCGTAACGATGGCAGCAAAATCACACCTGCGTAATGGCTCGCCTCTTGTTATTGCGCTGTCAACAAATGATGGGCTTGCAGGCTCGGCGAAAAATATCGGTACTTTGCTTAATTACAGATATGTGTATTTTGTGCCGTTTGCTCAGGATGACCCTACGGGCAAACCCCGTTCACTTTCTGCTAATTTCAGCCTTATTCCAGACGCAATCGGTGCTGCACTTGAAGGCAGACAGATGCAACCTGTTATCAATATATAATCAAACTGTAAAAAGAGGGGTATTCTTCATAAGAACGCCCCTCTTTTTTTGTGTAAAGCTACATTATTTTTCAAAAGTCTTTATTTTTTTATATGTTTGTGCTATACTTTATTTATATACAATTGTTGTCAAATCAACATCTGCTTTTGTTTGAGTATAAAAGGGGTGAACGTAATGACGCCGATAATCTATTTTGATGTATGCGCGTTAATTATTACAGCGGTTGCCGTATTTTCCATCGTATTCAGAAAAATGACGCATGGTATATCCAACCGTCTTTTTATTCTTCTTGTTGCAATCGTTTTCGTAGACATTGTTTTTGACATCTGGGCCATTTCTCTTGATATTGCCCGCAGTACAAATCTTGTTTGCAGGTATATTTCCCATTCGGGATATCTGATTTTCAGAAATCTGACAATGCCTGTATATACGCTGTATATAATCAGCCTTGCGGATACGTGGCACAAGCTGAAAGGACGATTTACCACAGGTATATTTATTACCTTCCCGATTACGGTAATGATTATAGCAGTGCTTCTCAATCCTTTCACCAAGGATATGTTCTACATAGACGAAAACTTTGTATACACAAGAGGCCCTCTGTTCTGGATTGCGTATATCTGTGCACTTTCCTATGTTGGCTTTGGTCTGTTCTATATTATCAAATGCCGTGAGCTTTTCCGCACGTCACACTTCATTTCAATGCTGGTTATATACCCGCTTACTCTTTCTGCTGTTGCAATTCAGTGTGTGCTGCCTATGTGGATTGTGGAGCTTTTTTTCACATCTGTTGCGGTTATAATTGTTGCTATTACCATTCAGCGCCCCGAAGAGCTGGTGGATATGGTAACTGAACTTGGAAAGCACGGCGCTTATGCAAATGCAATGAAAAAGAATTTTGTCAATCAGAAGGAAGTAGGCATAATTCTTATCAACATTTCAAACTATTCCTCTGTTTCTGCCATGCTTGGCTATGACAATTCATCAAAGCTGCTGAAAATGATTGCGGACAAGCTTTCAGCTATCAATAAGGATATGAAGGCTTATGCAGGTCTTTACTATCTGGACAGAGGCGGTTTTCGTGTTGTTGTAAGCAAAAATAACTGGGACAAAATCGAAAAAATGGCTGACACTATAAATACTGAGCTGAAAAAAAGCGTTATTGTCAGCCAGCTTGAACTTAATATTATGGCGCACGTCTGCATTGCATACTGCCCGAATGACATTTCCGATTTCAAATCCCTGATTTCTTTCGGTACAGACCTTTGCACGACTGTTCCTTATTCAGGTTCCGTTCTTAAAGCTTCTGATATCATTGCCGACAAGAAATTCAAGCTCAGCAATGAAATTGATGCTATTATTGATGACGCACTTGCAAACAGAAAATTTTTTGTTTATTACCAGCCGATTTTCTCGGTTGAAAATAATCGATTTGTTTCTGCCGAGGCTTTGCTCAGACTTATTGATGACAAGTACGGCTTTATTCCTCCCGATGTATTTATCACAGCGGCTGAAAAAAGCGGAGCAATCCATCGTATCGGTGATTACGTACTTGAAGAAGTATGCCATTTTATTTCGGGCGACGAATTCAAGGAGCTTGGTCTTGATTACATCGAAATCAACCTTTCCGTTGCACAGTGTATGCAGACTGACCTTGCGGATAAGGTACTCCAGATTATGAACAAGTATGGTGTTACTCCTGATAAAATCAATCTGGAAATTACCGAAACTGCCGCTTCATATGCACAGAATGTTATGATGAACAACCTTGAAAAGCTTACACAAGCTGGAATAAGCTTCTCGCTGGACGATTACGGCACGGGCTACTCCAATATCAAGAGCGTTGCTTCCCTGCCGATTTCCATTGTAAAGCTGGACAAGACCTTCGTTGACGAGGAGGACAACCCGAGAATGTGGATTGTTCTGAAAAACACAATCAAGATGCTGAAGGATATGGATATGAGCATTGTGGTTGAGGGCGTTGAAAACGCTGAACTTGCGAAGAAATTTGCTGAGCTTAACTGTGAATTCATTCAGGGCTACTACTACTCAAAGCCTGTTCCGAAATCTGATTTCATTACATTTATGAAGAATAGTGCATCATAAAATTTAAGGGTACCGAAACAAATTCGGTACCCTTTTTTAAAGTTCATTCTGCACAAATTCATAAACCTGCTCGGCAAGGGTAATGTTTATCCCTGCCGCCTTGGCAATCTCCTCGGGGGTTGCCTTTTTGAATTCCTCACGGGTTTTAAAGGTGGTGAAAAGCTTCTGTGCCTTTTTCTCGCCTATGCCCTTGATTTTTGTCAGCCCCATTTCATAGGACTGCTTACGATGCTTGTTGCGTTGGAAGGTAATTGAGAAACGGTGCACTTCGTCCTGTATACGTGTAACAAGCATAAATGCTGCCTTTGTGCCCGAAATGGCAATTTCCGAGCCAGAAGTAGCAATTGCACGGGTGCGGTGGTTGTTGTCTTTAACCATACCGAAAACGGGTACATTTATCCCCATTTCACGGAGTATCGGCTCAACAGCACTCACCTGCCCCTTGCCGCCGTCCAGCAGGATAAGGTCGGGCAGACGGTTGAAGCCCTCGTCGGTTTCCGTGCCATCAAGATAATGACGGAAACGTCTTTCCAGCACCTCACGCATACTTGCGTAATCGTTCTGTATCTGTGTTTCCTTGATGGAAAATTTCTTGTACGCCTTTTTCAGCGGACGTCCGTTTTCAAATACGACCATACCCGCAACCATTGATGAACTGCCTAGGTTTGATATGTCGTAGGACTCGATATAGACAGGCGGCTCAGGCAGTCCGAGAATTTTTCCCAGCGCTTCAAGGGCAACAATTTCCTTGCCCGTGCGTCCAACCTTTATGGCAAGGCTGTCGCTTGCGTTGGACTTCGCCATCATAATCAAACGCAGACCCTTGCCCCTTGATTTTGAGGAAAGAGTCACAGCACGTCCGCTTCTTTCACGGAGCAATCGTTCAACCATTTCCTCGTTTGGCAGAGTTTCCTCGGTAATGATTTCACGTGGGATTTTCGTCGGGTCGGAGTAATACTGGAGCACGAAATCCTCCAGCATATTGTCCTCTTTATCAAGGTCGCCGAGGTCAAATTCGGTACGGTCAAAAAGCCGTCCCATACGGTACATAAGCACCGCCGCACAAGCATACTCGCCGTTTTGTGCAACAGCAATAATATCCGTGTCACGCATATCCTCGGCAACGATTTTCTGATTATCCGCTGCACGCTTGATTGCAGAAATTCTGTCACGGAGCTTTGCCGCAAGCTCAAAATCAAGATTTTCCGCCGCAATCATCATCTTTTCCGTCAGCGTTTCAATTGAAGCCTCGGAGCCGTTTTTGATGTACTCTACAGCCTGCTCCACGGTTTTATTGTACTCCTCAGCGGAGATTTTACCCGTGCAGACACCCATACACTGTTTAATGTGATGATTTAAGCAGGGACGAAATTTTCCCATGTCCCTCGGAAAAACCTTCTTGCAGGTTGGAAGCATAAAAACCTTGTTTGCCTCCTCAACAGCCTGCTTTGCAACGAAGGTGCTGGTGTACGGTCCGAGATATGTGCCGCTGCCCTTCTTCTGCATTTCCATAGTGATTTTCGGGTACTCACCCTCGGAAATCTTTATATAACTGTAGCCCTTGTCATCCTTCAGCAGAATGTTGTACTTGGGCATATGCTGTTTAATCATTGAGCACTCAAGGACAAGTGCTTCATACTCGGTATCGGTTACGATAAAGTCGTAGTCGTAGACGTGGGAAACCATTTTCGCAACCTTGGGAGTGTGGTCAGGCGTTTCACGGAAATAACTTGTAACACGATTTTTCAGGTTCTTCGCCTTGCCGATGTAAATGATATTCCCGCCCTTGTCACGCATACGGTACACGCCGGGGTTTGTTGTAAGCTTTGCGGTTTTTTCCCTCAGATACGGCAGACGCTCGTTCATCGGCT
>JAZSHA010000079.1:0-9466 GCA_045533025.1 Oscillospiraceae bacterium | reverse complement strand
CCGCTTGGCCTCCGACTTTTACTCTGACCCGTTCGTCATCGTACATCGGCACGCTCATCGATGACCTTGTAATCAAGGGTTGTTCCGACCCGTACCGAATGATGACCTCACGAAGCGAGTACCGTCTGCTGCTCCGTCAGGACAACGCTGATGAACGTCTTACCCCTCTTGGACACGAAATCGGACTCATTTCTGATGAGCGATACGAGAAATTCCTTGAAAAGCAGGCGCAAATCAAGGCTGAAATCAAGCGTGTGAAGGCAAAATCCCTTGCTCCGACAGACGAGCTGAATGCATTGCTGGTGGAAAAGGGTACAGCACCAATCGCTACAGGTCTGAAAATGAACGATTTAATCCGCCGTCCGCAGATTTCCTATGAGGACTTGGCACCATTCGACCCTGAGCGCCCCGAACTTTCCTATGAAGTGCGTGAACAGGTTAACCTGCAAATCGAGTATGAGGGTTATATCGCACGTCAGCTGATGGAAGTCGAGCACGTCCAGAAGCTGGAGCAGAAAAAGCTCCCACAGCCGTTCGATTACCGCACAATCAAGGGTTTAAGCCTTGAAGCGCACGAAAAGCTGAACCGTGTACAGCCTGAAAACATCGGACAGGCAAGCCGAATTTCGGGTGTTTCGCCTGCTGACGTAAGCGTGCTGATAATATGGCTTTCAGGGCAGAAATAATTCGGAATTCGTAATGCGGAATTCGGAATTATTTGAGGTGAAACATAACTTTATATGAAAAATATTAAAAATTATGCATTAAAAAGAGGTGTGTAAATGTCTTTTTTACCTGAATATAGCGCTTTTGCGGAGTTGTTCGCCGCTGAAAAGCTTGAAATTACCCAAGAGCAGTACGCCCAGCTTGAAACTTACGCTCGTCTGCTGGTGGAATGGAACGAAAAAATGAACCTTACGGGTATTACTGACCCTGAGGGAATTGCCGTGAAGCACTATCTCGACAGCATTCTCCCACTGAATTTTATAAATGTTCCACGTGGAACAAAGCTTATCGACGTGGGAACAGGTGCAGGATTCCCAGGTCTGCCTATGAAAATATACCGTCCCGATGTGAAGCTGACCCTGTTGGACAGCCTTAACAAGCGTATAAATTTCCTTTCAGCAGTCTGTGATGAGGCGGGAATTGCAGCAAAATGCGTCCACGCAAGAGCAGAGGAAGGGGGACGTAATCCCGAATTCCGTGAAAAATACGATGTCGCAGTAGCAAGAGCAGTTGCAGCAATGCCAGTGCTGACGGAATACTGCCTGCCATACGTTAAGGTCGGCGGGATTTTTGCAGCACTCAAAGGTCCTAACGAGAATTATAAGGAGGGCAACAACGCTGTTCTGACCCTCGGCGGCGAGATTTCCGACGTGAAGGAGTACGCTCTCCCAAACGGCGACAAGCGCACGCTGATTGTGGTGCACAAAATCAAGGCTACGCCGCCCAAGTATCCCCGAAATGGTGGGCAGATTGCAAAGAAAAGCTTGTAAATGTTCTGCACAAAATTAAAAATATACCCAAAAATCTCCGTTATCCTTATGATATATGGAGATTTTTTTTATTTTTATTGCAAACAGCACGCCGTTGTGCTATAATTAATGTAATTACTCATCATTTTTGAAAGGAAAACGCGCTAATGGCTATAGTAATTGCTGTTGCAAACCAAAAGGGCGGCGTGGGAAAATCCACAACGGTGGTAAATCTTGCCGCTTGTCTTGGTATGAAAAAGAAAAAAGTGCTCTGTGTTGATATGGACGCACAGGGCAACACAACCAGCGGCTTTGGTATCCGCAAGAAAAATGTGGACGTTTCCACATACGAGGTGCTCCTCGGATTGCGCAGAATTCAGGAAGCTGTTATAAAAACAGAGTTTGACAACGTGTGGCTTGTGCCTGCAACTTCGGCACTTGCTGCTGCCGATATCGAGCTTATCGAGGTGGATAATATGCAGAAGCGTATGAAAATGCAGCTTCTGACCGTAAAACAGGACTACGATTACATACTTTTGGATTGTCCGCCGTCCCTGTCGCTCATTCCGATTAACGCACTTTGCGCCTGTGACACGGTTTTGGTGCCGATGACCTGCGAATATTTCGCAATGGAGGGTTTGTCACAGCTGGTCGAGTCAATCAGACTGGTAAAACAGCGCTACAACCCTACAATCGACATCGAGGGTATCCTGTTTACGATGTTTGACGGACGTCTCAATCTTACCGCGCAGGTTGTCAGCGAGGTGAAAAAACACTTCCCGAAGAAGCTGTTCAACACGGTTATTCCGAGAAATGTGCGAATTTCTGAAGCTCCAAGCTTCGGTAAGCCTGTTGTTTACTACGATAAAAGCTCCCGTGGAGCTGAGGCGTATATGGCTTTCACTCAGGAAATGCTGAAACGCCACAAAGCACTGGCGAAGAAATAATCAACGATGTATTTTTGCCTTGCAAAAATACTCGAAAACGAAATCTTTGATTTCGTTTTTGTTCCACGTAGAACAATTTGAGGTGATATTATGGCTAAAAAGAAGCTTTCAGCTGAGGAATTTGAAGCAGTAAAGGCTGAATTCGACCACCTTTTTGCTGAATTTTACCCCGAATATGCAATGTACAGGCGTGATAACACGCTTGTGGAGCAACTCAGAAATCAGGATTTTGCCGATAAAGCTTATGAACTTATGAAGCTTGGCAAGAAAATCGGCATTGATATTGAGAAATATATTACCGAGTACGGAACAGAACACAATTGGGAGGTATAAAAATGGCTAAAAAAGCAGGTTTAGGAATGGGTCTGGACGCACTTTTCGGCGACAATACGGGCGAAACAAACGGTGTGCAGACTCTCCGAGTTTCAGATATAGAACCAAACCGTAAGCAGCCCCGTCAGACTTTTGATGACGCGGCAATTGCTGAGCTTGCAGACAGTATCCGTCAGCACGGCTTAATCCAGCCGATTGTGGTGCGCTCGACGGGTGCAAATTATCAGATTGTAGCTGGTGAACGCCGCTGGAGAGCGTGCAGAATGCTGGGAATGAGCGAAGTTCCTGTTATTATCAAGGAGCTGGACGACTCGGAAACAGCGCAGATTGCCCTCATTGAGAACATTCAGCGTGAAGATTTGAACCCTGTTGAAGAAGCAATGGCGTACCGTTCACTAATGGACGATTATAATATGACGCAGGAGGAGCTGTCGAAGATTGTTGGCAAGTCCCGTTCGTCAATTGCAAACGCTGTACGTCTGCTTAATCTCCCCGACGAAGTTGTGGAGCTGCTGAAAAAGCGTGAGATAACCTCGGGACAGGCAAAGGCTCTTGCTGCTGCTGAAACAGAGGAGGAAATGATTGAGCTTGCAAAGCTTGCTGCTGCAGGAAAAATTACTGTTCGTGGCATCGAAAAGGCAATTGCAAAGGCTGCAAACGAGGAAAATGAGGACGAAATTAAGGAAAAGAAAGCTCCGAAAACCCCTGAGGAGCGTGCAAATCACAGTTTTATAACGGAAATGCAGCTGAGCCTTGAAAATCACCTTGAAAGAAAGGTTCGTATCAGTTCCAGCGACGGCGTGAAGGGTACAATTACAATTGATTTTTACGACCAGGACGAACTGACAACACTCGCTGACAAGCTTACAATGTATTAATGAGTGAAACACCGATTACGAATGTTTTCGGTGTTTTTTTATTTCCCAATGTATTTCGACAAATTATTTGCAAGTAGTTTGCTATAATCAGCTTGAAAGGACGTGATTTTATGCTTTTTCAGGCAAAAGAAAGGGTTGTGGCAAAGGTAATACAGGTTGAGGTAGACAAAATTGAACCAAATCCCTATCAGCCAAGGCGTGAATTTGACGATATTGAGGGTTTGGCGCAGAGCATAAAACAGAACGGAATTCTCCAGCCGCTTACGGTGCGAAGAACAGAGGACGGTTTTCAGCTTGTGGCAGGGGAAAGACGGCTTCGGGCGGCAAAAATGCTTGGACTTGAGGCTGTACCGTGTATTCCCGTAACGATTACGGAGCGAAATTCGGCTGTAATGGCGCTTATCGAGAACATTCAGCGCCGTGATTTGTCCTTTTTTGATGAAGCGGAGGCAATTGCAAAGCTGATTGACTTCTATGGAATGACTCAGGAGGACGCCGCAATAAAGCTTGGTAAGTCCCAGCCATCTGTAGCGAACAAGCTGCGGCTACTAAAACTGGAAAAAGATGTAAGAAATAAAGTTTCGGAGTACGGTTTGACAGAACGGCACGCCCGTGTGCTGCTGAGATTGAAGTGTAAAGGTGAACAACTTGACGCCGTGGAGGAATTCCGTGCAAAAAATATGAATGTGGACGCCGCAGAACGGTATGTTGAGCTGCTACTGCAAAAGGAGAAGGATTTGGCAAGCCTGAAAAAGCGCAGCGCTGTTTTCAAGGACGTGCGGCTGTTCGTGAATACGCTGAACAAGGCTGTCGAAATGATGAAAGCAGCTGGAATTGATGCAAATTCTCAGCGAATTCAGGGCGAAGATTACATAGAATACATCGTGAAAATTCCCGTACAAAAAAAATAAATTAGCGGCGATTTATACGATTTGTATAATTTTTTATTTCCGCAGCAACCTCACTATGCAGCATCGTGACAGCGGTAATATTGATTGCAAGCATGAACCAGTTGAGGGTATCGGCGGCTTCCCACACAAGCTCAAGCTCAGAGACAGCGCCGAGAAAGGCGAGTGAAATGTAAAGAATTCTGTAGAAAAAAATCGGTTTGGAATTTCCATTTTTGAAGACAAATTCAAGGCATTTTTCTCCGTAAAAATACCAGCCGATAAGGGTGCAGAAGGCAAAAATTACGGTAATGGAGGCGGTAAAAATTTCAGAGCAGCTTCCCAATAATGGGCGGAGTCCCTCGGTTACCATTGCAAGTCCTTCAGTGCCCGAGTGGTCTGCACCTGTCAGGAGGATAACAAAAGCGGTAGCGGTACAGCACAAAAATGTGTCGATAACGACCTCGGTTACGGCAAACATTCCCATCTGAATAGGCTGTTCGGAGACCGACTCGGAGTGGACAAGCACCGAGCTGCCCATTCCTGCTTCGTTGGAAAAGATACCTCGACGCAGTCCGACTGTGATTGATTTGCGAAGAAGTTCACCGCAAATTCCGCCTGAAATTTGTGAAAATCCGATTGCATCGGAAACAACTGAAATTAACATATTAATAATATTATTACCAAATATAACTATTACAATGATTGCCGCAAGAATGTACAGAACAGCTGCAATTGGTATTAATTTTTCAGCGGCAGCAGCAACTTTTTTTCGTCCGCCGAAGATTATAATTCCGCATATTGCAGCAGTGACTGCACCAATTGCTATGGGAGAAACTGTAAATTTTGGCATTGAGGAAACAGCTGCGGAAATTGCATTTGTCTGGGTCATATTTCCAATTCCAAAAGATGCGACTGCACAAATCAGAGCATAAATCACAGCAGCGTGTTTTGTTCCAAACGCCTTGGCAATATATCCCATTGGACCTGTTCCGCTGTTTCTGTAAATTCCGCCCAGTATGTTTTCCGAAAATCCTATAGCTGTTCCGAGGAGTGCCGAAACCCACATCCAGAAAATGGCGCCGGGTCCACCCATAGAAATTGCAGCTGCAACGCCGATAATATTTCCCGTTCCCATAGAAGCAGCGAGCGAGGTTGACAATGTTTGAAATTGGGATAATCTACCTTTTGAGCGCTTCGAAGACATTGGTTGGTCAGACTTAAAAACAGCTTTAAAACAATCTACTATATGTAAAATTGGGTAGTTATATATACGAATTGTAAAAAACATTCCGATAATCACAATTACAAGGAAGGTTCCTAATCCCCATAACAAATTGTTTAATTTAGAAAATATACTACAAATTGTATCAGAGATTTCAGCTGTCAAATGAATCACTCCATTCTGCAAAATTAATATTATACAGTTTTTTATGCTGCAAAAAAGTGATATAATAAATAGTAATCAGACTGCATTAAATGTTAGTAAACGAGGTTTTGGTGGAATGAAGAAATACTATGCGGATAAAAGGAGTTTAAATTTCCTTAGAGTATTTACATTTGTGATAATTATCTGTATAATAATTGGTTTAAATTACTTAAAGTATTATTTGGAGCGCAGATATCCTGATTATTATCTTCCTGCAAAAATCACTGTGCCTGAAATTATCATCTGGGCGGCAATTGCTTTTCTCATAACAGCATATGTGATTTTTCTGTTTATTATTCTGCCAATGTGGTACCGCTCGGTTTGCTATATGATTTCACCGACGGACATAATTATAAGGTCAGGTGTGATTTTCAAGAATACGACCTATGTAAAAATTTCCACGGTTCAGTACACGGCAACTGTAAAATGTCCTCTTTCAAAGCACACAAGTTTTAACTTTTTGTTAATAAATGCATACGGCGGAAGGCTTGCCATGATGTTTTTATCGACTTCGGATTTGGAGGAAATTGGTAGAAAGATTCAGACCTCTCTCAGGGACAGGGGAGGTTTGTGATGAAGAGACAGCATAAAATTGCGATACTGAAATACACAACAGGAAATTTCTGGCTGCTGCTTATTCCTCTCGTGAGAGGTCTTGTGTCAGCTTGTTTTAATTTTTATCACTGGATAAGAGGTGCTTATCTGGATATAATTGTAATTTTGTTTATGTTCGGACTGGCATATTTTAGATGGTATTTTGTGCAGTTTGAGATAAGTGAAAAGGTAATATATGTAAGAAAAGGCTGTGTAATAAAAACTGAATTCCGTCTTCCTTACAGTGTGATTTCCTGTGCAACCTGCTGCAAGTCATTTTTATTCAGACCCATTAAGGCGGTGAAAATCACTCTCGATTCAGACTCAATTCCTGCAGCAAAAAAGAAAAACAGCGCTGATTTATCACTGATAATTTCAGAAATAGATTATCAATATATTTACAATAATATACCAACTGAGTCTACAAGCATGAAGGTGAGCTATTGTGCTTCAAAAAAAGACCTGATAATTTTTTCGCTGTTGTTTTCATCGGCTTTGTCAGGAATAATTTTTATGGGCACGCTGTTCATTCAGGGCAGCAGACTTGTTGGAGAGAGATTGGAGCAAAAAATTTTTTCAGCTGTAAATGATGTGACAGAAGCGGTGAAGATTTTTGCGAAGGAGGCAACAGATTTTTCGGTTGCGCTGACAATCATAATCGCTGCTGGCTGGTTGCTGTCATTCGTTACAAATCTGCTAAGACATATTCGCTTTCAAATTACGAGGAGAGAAAAAAATATTACAGTAGAAAACGGCTACTTTTCGCGCTGGAAATATTATGTAAATTCTTCCAAGATAAATTATGCTGACCTGAGGCAAAATCTGCTTATGAAAATCAGCAAAATTATGTCGGTGCACGTCAGCTGTACGGGTTACGGAAAAAGCAAAAATGAGATACCTGTTTTTGTTCCGATAAGCACAAGGCGCAGGGTTATGAGCACGATGGAGATGATGCTGCCCGAATTTACGCTGAGTAATATTTCACTGAAGCCGAAGCGCACATATATATTGGCGTATATCTGGCTGCCGCTGGTGCTGACGGTGGGTGTGCCGATTGCGGCGGCGGTGACGTGCAGAATATTTCCCGAATGGACGGGCGCGGTAAAATTTGCAGCTGTGATGCTGGAAATATTGTCGGTGTACCTGTTGGCTGTGAAAATTTCTGCGAAGCTTAGCTCTGGAATAGGTGTGGGCAGTGAAACGCTGACGGTTAAGTATTGCAGGGCATATCAGTTTCACACGGTAATCGTGCCGAAGCGTAGGATTGCGTATATAAAAATCCGCCGCACGCTATTTCAGCGTGTCAGCGGGTGCTGCGACGTGGTGATTTACACGAGAGGCGAGCGTGCGGCGAGGCATAGGGTGCGGGGAATATTGATAGATGAGGCGGAGGAGTTGGCTGTAAAATATGACAAAATAGGGTAAAATGCACATTTTTAATGTCCAAAAAAACGAAATAGTAGTCTAAATGAATAAAAATAATTTTTTTCGCAAAAACTATTGACAGAAGCGAGTGGTTAGTGTATAATAATTAAGTCGCACAACGATAGTGAGCGAAAACATGGCGAGATAGCTCAGTTGGCTAGAGCAACCGGTTCATACCCGGTAGGTCGTGAGTTCAAGTCTCACTCTCGCTACCATTATACTTGGTTTACCAAGTTTTTGGCCCGTTGGTCAAGAGGTTAAGACGACGCCCTTTCACGGCGTAATCATGGGTTCAATTCCCGTACGGGTCACCATTCAACGAATCAGGAAACTACGTAGATACGTGGTTTCCTGTTTTTTTTTTATACAAGTAATAGGGTTTGACCCATTACTTGCCCATTATTTTATCTTTACAACCCATTGCGTAACTTTGAGTCTGCTGTTATGATACAGCAGACTCTTTCTTTTTGCTGAAATCAAGAGCGTTTGCAACAATGTCTGAAGTTCTTGCCTGAGCGTCCTGAAATTCATGGGTGTATATTGATAAAGTTGTCATCGAATTTGAATGCCCTAAGTCAGCAGATACCGTTGCAACGTCTACTCCTGCGTTGATTAAAATGGAAGCATGGGCGTGACGGAAGCTGTGAACATCACAAAACCTCAGGTTGTTCTTCTCACAAAGTTCCCTTAACCAAAGATATGGCGTACCATTATTCATCGGACGTCCGTCCCATTTCACAAACAGCCTGTCATAGTCAACCCATTTTGACCCAAGCTTTTCACGTTCAATGTCCTGCTCCTCTTTGTAAGCCTTCAGCAGGTCAAACACAAGCTGTGGATAACGTCTGCTTCGCTGTGATTTTTTCGTCTTGGTAGTGTCTGTGTAAATTCCACGTTCAGCAGTGTAATTCGACGTGCGTCGTACGCTTATGATACGATTTTCCCAGTCAATATCCTTCCATTCCAAGCCCAACATCTCACTTCGGCGAAAGCCCGTGTATAAAACCAACGTGAAGAAAAGTCTGTATTTCAGCGGTGCAGTTTCAAGCAGAGTAAGAAGCTGTTCAAGTTCTTCAAGAGTGTAAATTTCTTTTTCCTTTGTTTCACCTTTTGGAATAGTAACCTTTCGGCACGGGTTGTCAGAAAGCATATCCATTTTTACAGCGTATGTAAATACATCGGAGATAAAGCTTAAATGATGTACCGCTGTTTTTCGGGAAAGCGGCTTGCCAGTCTTCATGCTTCTGCCGTTCAGCAGCAGGTCGTTGATAAACTGCTGAATATGTCTGCCTGTAATTTTGTCAAGCTTCATATGGCCGATTGCAGGATAAACTCTTTGAGTGAGCTGTCGCATTCTTTCATAGGAAGTGCTTCTCAGGTTCAGCTTTGCATATTCTTCAAACCACTGTTCAGCAAAGGTTTCAAACTTAACGTTTGCAGTAATCTGTCCTTTTCTGCACGCCTCCTCAAAAAGCACAGCATGACGGTTTACTTCTTT
>JAZSHA010000260.1:0-3456 GCA_045533025.1 Oscillospiraceae bacterium | reverse complement strand
AAGCAATTTAAAAGTATAACTGAGGGTGTGGAGTAATTCGCACCCTTTTTGCATAACAAAATTCAAAAATCGTTATCAAGGAGGAGTAAAAATGTTATTCAACGAATTCGGCTCAAAGGAAAATCCGCCCGTGCTTCTGCTTCACGGTATGATGCAGGACTGGCACACCGAATACGAATTTCTCAAACCGCTGGAGAAACACTACCGTCTGATAATTCCCGCACAGGACGGCTTCTACGACGGAAGCTGCGACTTCACAAGCTTTGCTGACCAGGCAAGGCAGATTGAGGAATACATACACGAAAATTACGGCGGTAAAATTCACGGTGCTTATGGTGCGTCACAGGGCGGACTTATGCTTACTGAACTTCTTACCCGAAACAAAATTGATATGAGCAAGGTTATTATGGACGGCTGTTATGTTGCTCATCAGGGGAAAATTGCAGGAATTGTTACGGCGTGGATGTTCAATAAATACAAGAATACCGGAAAATTTCCTTCGTTTATCAATGTTACAATGAAGCTGATGGGACTGACAGAAGATGACCTTGGTATGATGGACAGCCTGTATATGAAAGCAAGTGATACAACGATAGACCGCAATTTTACGGAGAATTACACCTACCACACCCGTCCTGAAATTGCTGAAAATGAAACTATGGTTTATTTGTGGTGCGGAAGCAAGGAACACTATGCAATCAAATCCCACAAGGAATTGAAAAGGTATCTGAAAAATTACAAGGAAGAAATTATGGACGGTTTCGGTCACGGCGATTTTCTTATGAAGCATACTGATGAGTGCTGCGAAAAGATTTTACGCACCCTTGGAAAATAGTTCTTGACAAACCTCAACAATAGTGATATACTAATTAAAAATTTCAAGAAAGCGAGGCAATTGAATATGACACAGGCTATAGTTAGAAACAACAGAATAAATATAATTACCTCGGTAGGTTTGAAGCAGCTTTGCGTATAAGTTTTTGCAAGGCATTGCTGTAATTTTTGTATAACGTTAGGATACCGAGCGTGGCTTGGTATCCTTTTTTATTTGCATAAACTTAATTGCCAAAGGCTTAAACCTGCTGATTTACTTGGAGGAAAACAACTATGAAACGACTTTATAACGATATACTCATACGTGAAGCTTGCACTGACGATGCACAGCAGCTTTGCAGCTGGTGGAATGACGGAAAGGTTATGGCACACGCAGGATTTCCTTACGGATTGGGTACAACAGTGGAAACGGTAAGGCAACAGCTTGAAGACAAAAACAATAATAGTAACAGACACATTATTATTTATAAAAACATTCCTATCGGAGAAATGAACTACTGCGAAGCAGGTGAAAAAACCTGCGAGATTGGTATTAAAATCTGTGATTTTTCAATGCAGAATAAAGGTCTTGGAAAAATTATACTCAGCCTTTTTATTGATGCTTTGTTCAACGAATACGGATATGAAAAAATATTGCTGGATACGAATCTGAATAACAAGCGTGCACAGCACGTTTATGAACAGCTTGGATTTAAAAAGGTTCGCACAAAAGAAAATGTGTGGACAGACCAGGCGGGAGTTCTGCAGTCATTTGTTGACTATGAACTGACAAGAGATTTGTTTGTTCCGCATTTGAATTGATGACAAAAACAGGAGTTGATACATATGAAAGAAACATGTATTTTTTTAAGCCTTATTTTAAGGCACAAGCCCTCTGCGGCTGGCATTACGCTTGACGGGCACGGCTGGGCAAGGGTTGATGAATTGATTGATGGTGTAAATGCAACGGGCAGATACACTCTGGATATGGCGAAGCTTGAAGAAATTGTCCGCACTGACAACAAACAGCGTTACAGCTTCAACGAGGACAAGACGCTTATCCGTGCAAATCAGGGACATTCCGTCCCTGTTGATGTTGAGCTGAAAAAGTGCGAGCCGCCCGAAATTCTTTATCACGGCACGGCGGAGCGTTTTGTTGACTCGATTATGGCGGAGGGGCTGAAACCGAAAAGCCGTCTTTATGTGCATTTGTCGAAGGACCTTGAAACCGCTGTAACCGTTGGCAAAAGACACGGCAAGCCTTTTGTTTTCAAGGTAAAGTCGGGTGAAATGCACCGTAACGGATTTGAATTTTTTCTGTCGGAGAATGGGGTATGGCTGACTAAGGCTGTGCCTGTGGCTTTTCTTGAAGTGCTTGATGATTGAATAAAAGCGGGGTTGTAATTATGAATTGTAGAAATGAAAAAATAATAAATGCGGTTATTGAAAAGGCAGAAAAAGTATGCCCTGATTCTTTAGCACTTATAGGAGTTTACGGCTCAGTTGCAACGGGTGATGATTACGAAAAATCAGACCTGGATTTGCTTATACTTATTCAGGATGATGACGGCTGGAAACTGGGAACAGGCTTTATTCTTGATGACATCAAGGTTGGTTATGATATCTACTGTACGAACTGGGACGGGTTAAGATATGATTCAGCCTGTCATCACGCACACCTTTCAAAGCTGCTGGACTCTGAAATTGTATACATTAAAAATCAGGAAGCCTACGAAGAATTATGCCGATTAAGAGAGCAGACAAAAGCTTTTTTATGTTCAGAGGAACGCTTCGGCAGAGTAAATGAGCTGATTGAAAAAGCAAAGGTATCTTTTGCAAACGCTTGTCTGCACGAAAAAATCGGACAGGTACGAATGGACGTCTGCGAAACCTTGCTGTCACTTCTTGATGCGGTTATGATTTATCACGGAACATATTTCAAGCGTGGCGTAAAGCGTACTTTTGAAGAGCTTGCTCAATTTCCTCTTGATGGGAATTTCTCCGAAGACATAAGAAAAATATCTGAAAGCAAGGATGTTGCCGAATTGCGTTCCCTTGCAAAATCGCTGATTCTGTATGTTGAAAATTACACATCAAAAGAAACTGATAAAGCAAATCCGACAAAGGAATCACTTTCGGGAACATATGAAGAAATGTACTCAAACTGGCGAAACAAAGTTGAGGAAGCGGCGGTCAATAACGATATATACTCATCGTTTGTAAATATGTGCTGTCTGCAATATATGATTTCTGATATTTCATCTGAAGTGAACATTGGTACTTACGATATTATGGAGGCTTATAACCCTGATTGTCCTGAAGACAATGTCAGGATTTATGATGAGTTTTTGGCAGACTACGAAAAAATATATAAGGAAGCAGGAATAGCTGTCAATCGCTTTTCTGATGTGGATAAATTTTATGGGGCTTATGTTGGGGAAGATGATTTGTAAAAGTAAGCATTTCTGTTCTATGAAGTATATGAGGTGAACACAGAATGATTAGAACTGGAACGATTTTTTACACTGCTGACCTTCATTTAGGTCACGAAAATGTTATTGCCTACTCAAATCGTCCGTTCAGCAACGCCGCTGAAATGCTGGAATGTATTATTCTTAACTGGAATTCCATTGTGTCGGATGA
>JAZSHA010000264.1:0-6177 GCA_045533025.1 Oscillospiraceae bacterium | reverse complement strand
TCATATGGTTGAAACTATTACAAAGGTTAAGAAGGTTTCCAGCCAGCTTCTCCATAAGAACGGTCATGACCCCTCTCCAGATGAGATTGCTGAAGAGCTTGAAATGCCTGTTGAGCGTGTACGCGAAATTATGCGTATAGCTCAGGACCCTGTTTCTCTTGAAACACCTATCGGTGAGGAAGAGGACAGCCATCTTGGTGACTTTATTCCAGATGATGATGCTCCTGCACCTGCTGAGGCGGCTTCTCTTATTCTTCTCAAGGAACAGCTTGGTGAAGTTCTTTCTACACTTACTGAGCGTGAAGAAAAGGTTCTCAGACTCCGTTTTGGTCTTGAGGACGGCAGAAGCAGAACTCTTGAAGAAGTTGGTAAGGAATTCAACGTTACACGTGGACGTATCAGACAGATTGAAGCTAAGGCTCTCAGAAAGCTCAGACACCCAAGCCGAAGCAAAAAGGTTAAGGATTTCCTCGATTGATAAGAAAGGATTTTTATGTATTTTACTTTGGAAGCGGATTACGCTGTCAGAATAGTTCACTGTCTTGCGCAATCAGAAACACGTCTTGACGCAAAGACAATTTCGGAACGCTCTACGGTTACACTCAGATTTGCACTGAAAATTCTTCGCAAGCTTGTGGAGAAAGGAATTGTCAAATCCTTTAAAGGCACTCAAGGCGGATATATTCTTGCAAAAAACCCTAAGAACATTACTCTTAAAGATGTAATCGGGACAGTTGAGGGAGAATATCAGCTAAGCAGATGTCTTGACCCTGAACACGGCTGCAACCGTGGTATGTCGGGCAAGTGCTGTTTTCAGAAGGTTTTTGGAGAAATATCTGCTGACGTTGACCAAAAACTTTCTTCATACACTTTTGATATGTTTATATAAATACATAATGCCGTTTCAGCATAGTACTGAAACGGCATTTTTTATTTTTTATATGCAACCTCATTTTTAAGTGCTTCACCATTATAGAATTGATGCAGATTGAACATAGTTACCTCGGCAATTTTCTGCAATGCTTCTTCAGTAAGGAATGCCTGATGTGAAGTCATAATAACATTTGGTAAGGAAACAAGACGTGCGAGGACATCGTCCTGAACGATTGTACTGGAATAGTCCTCAAAGAAAAGAGCTGTTTCTTCTTCATACACGTCCAGACCTGCTCCCCTTACTTTACCGTCTTTAAGTGACTGCAAGAGTGCGTCGCTGTCGATAAGCTGACCTCTGGAGGTATTGAGTATTACCACGCCTTCTTTCATCTGTGCAAGGCTTCTTTCATTTATAATATAACGTGTATCCTTTGTCAGAGGGCAATGGAGAGAAATTATATCACTTTCTGCGAAAAGCTTATCAAGTGTAACATAGTTGATAGTGCTGTTTTCCATTGGGTATGGGTCATAGGCAATAACGTTCATTCCAAAGCCCTTACAGATGTCGATAAATATGCGTCCGATTTGTCCTGTACCGATTATACCTGCGGTTTTGCCGTGCAAATCGAAGCCTGTAAGACCGTTAAGACTGAAATTAAAGTCACGGGTTCTGATGAATGCTTTGTGAATTTTTCGGTTAAGGGTAAGCAGAAGTGCCATAGTGTGTTCGGCTACTGCGTAGGGTGAATACACAGGCACACGTACAACGTTGATTTTGTCTTTTGCATATTTTAAATCTACATTGTTATAGCCCGCACAACGCAAAGCAACAAGCTTTACACCTAAAGCACATAGTTCGTCGATTGTTTCGCTGTTAATTGTATCATTGACAAAAGCAACTACTGCCTTACAGCCTCTTGCTGCTGCGGCACTGTCAGGAGTGAGCTTATAGTCAAGGTACTTGATATTATAGTCGGTATTAAGTTTGTCGAACCATAATTTGTCATAGGGTTTTGTATCGAAAAAAGCTATTTTTTCCATTGAAATCCGTCCTTTCTTTTTTGATATTGTATGTATAAGATTACGAATTATTATTCAGCCAATCAAGAAACTCATCCATATATCTCTTTTGAGGTGTAATTATATCTTTTACATTAGGTTTCTGTACAGAAAACATTTCAATCATTTCTTTGAGATTTTCGGCAGACTGCATATAGTCATCGACTATATATTCTCTGCTATATCCAAGCTTACGAAGCAGAATGGCAGAAACAACGCCTGTTCTGTCCTTGCCAGCGTTGCAGAAATACATTACATTTGTTTCGGCTGAAAGGATTGCTTTAATTATTCTGTCCATAGTATCATCAACCATTCTGATATAGGACTTCGACACATCATCGGTCGTCGGAGGAATAGCATTACCGCCTGTTACTGGCATACAGACATAATTAAAAGCGATGTTGTCAATCAAATGACATTTTTTCTGCAAACGTTCATTTTCCTCACGCAGGTCAATAACTGTTGTAATATTATTGTCAACAAGCCATTGTATTTCACTTTCAGTTATTTTATATGGTACATCACTTCTTATATATCTCAGGCTATTGGGTAGAATTGCCCTTGTATTTATCGTACTATTAAGCAAACTGCTCATATCCACCTCTAATATTTGCCGCCTTTGATTTATTCAAAAGCGGCAAATTGTTTTTATTCAAGTTCAATGCTGTATTCAAAGACATATTCTGCTTCTGGAGTAAGTTTGATTGCGTGAGGCATTTTGGCGATATCCTCTTCCTTATCGCAATAAACAGGAACGCTGCTCCATGGTTCAAGACAAACAAATTCAGCCTTTTCGGTAAGTGTCTTATCTGCAAAATACGATGACCAAACTGCGATACAACCGCTGTTGTCATAATTAAGCTTAACCTTTCTGCCGTTTTTATTGGCAATAGCAACCCAGCTTGAATTAGGTGCGTCCTTCATAAACACATCATTTGCAAAAAGTTCGTGGCTCAGCTGTACGGTATTTTCATTGTCGAGAATTACAGTGCTCTTGCCCTCAAACTCCTGCACAAGATTTTCGTTTTTCTCGTACTCAACATAATAATCGTCAAAACTTTCGTTATTGTTAATAGGCACTCTGAATGCTGGGTGTCCACCAATAAAGAAGTAAATATCCTTACTGTCTGTATTTTTTACAGTATATTCAACAGTAAGCTTGTTACCCACAACGGCATACTTTATAAAGAGATTAAAATCAAATGGGTAATTTTCTTTTGTTGCTTCTGTTGCTTTCAGCTGAAATACTGCTTCCGTATCAGTTGAGGAAACAAGCTCAAACTCACTGTCACGGGCAAAACCATGGTTTGAGAGGCTGTATTCCTTACCATAATAGCAATACTTCTTTGAGTCAGTGTTACAGATAAATGGAAAAAGAACAGGAGCGTGGCGCTTCCACACGGTTGGCTCAGCCTGCCAGAGATATTCGGTATTGCCCAGCTTCAAGGAATGGAGTTCTGCTCCGAAGCTATCGATTACCGCAGTAATTTTTTCGGTTGAAATAGTTGTCTGCATAAAAATCTTCCTTTCTGATCATGTGAAGTCTGATGTGACTTCGCTGTAATAAGTATCAAAACAGATATTTAAATCAACATCGCCGTTTATGCCGTCTACTCTGCCATCGCTTGCATACTGCCAAATCTGATAATCATAAGGATACATAGGCTCGTTGTAGCCGTGCTTATATTCGGCATACCAGAAACCATAGTCCTTCAATTTACTCATATCAAGCTTAAACAGTGCAAATTTCAGGCTACCGTATACCATAGGAGTATATCCACCATCGGCAATTGTATCACAGAAGGCTGCTGCACACTCGGTTACAGTATATGGGGCAATTTCATTTGTACGAGCATTTTCTGCTTCGGTTATTTCCCAGTCATAGACTATTGGAAAAGTAATATTGTACCGCTGTACCTGCTCCATAACAAAATTTGCTTCTTCGATTGCTTCTTCAGGCGTTACAGCCTGCGAATAAAAGTACACGCCTACCTCAAGACCTGCGTCAAGTGCACCGTTGATATAGGTATGGAAACGGTCATCGAGGTTTATTTCACCTGTTTCATAGCCACGATATCCGACACGCATAATTGCAAAGTCTATTCCGTCTGCGGCAACTCTCTGCCAGTCAATTTCGCCCTGATGATAAGAAACGTCTACACCTGTTTTAGAAATCTGATTACCATTCTCAGAATATGTATATCGTCCATTTTGAAATTTCAGACCTTTATAATCGTATGGATGACGCGGCAAATCCGTGAAGGCTTTGAGCCATATATTCCCGTAATATGAATCATCGAGAATAATTGTATCGTCCTCATCAAAAAAATCATAAACACGATTGTTTATAATCGGAACAAACTCGGGTTCGGGCAAGGTTTCAGGCTGTTTAGGAGCTTTGGTTGCGAGAATTGCGACAGCTATTGAAAGTATAATAATTACTGCAATAGCTGTGACCGAAAGACCTATTGCAAGGTTAAGAGGCATTTTCAGCATTTTCCTTGTTTTAAGGAGCTTTTCCTCATAGATTTTATCACTCGTATTAACTGTTTCTTCTGTTACAGTTTTTTCTTCCACTAATTCACTCATTTTATTTCTCCGTAAAATTTATGTCGAATAATTATACTTTACGAAGATTATAGCATATTTTATTGTTTTATGCAAGAATAATATAAACATTGCAATACGGATTTTTATAACACAATTGCAAATACTAATAAAAAATTGTTACGGTGAATTCAGATGAAAAAAATCGTGCTTCTGATTTGTATTATATATGGGATTATCTCTGCTTACATTTCCTCACTTTTTTACATTGAGCCGCTTGCACATATATATCCTACTGCTAAAAAAATGGATATTACCTATCTTGTAAACAAGGATATTTCAGAATACACTGATGAGGATTTTGATGTAATTTTTCAGCAGACAGGTTTGGGAAAATGTGCGGTAGAAACTCTACCGTCGGCTTTATTGCTCAGATACTATCAAGATAGTTATTTTGCAGAGGTTGAATACGAATGCAGTATGAACTCCCCGATTTCGTTTGAGGAACGCATTGAGGACAGTCCTGTTCTTCTTGCTCCCATTGAGGACGGTGATGTGCTGATTACAAGCTCGTCACACGTGTTCAGCTGGCGCAACGGACATGCTGCTATTGTTGTTGACGCCGAAAATGGAATTACACTTGAAGCGGTTGTTATTGGAAGAAACTCAAAGGTACAGGACATTGAAAAATGGCGCCACTACCCTAATTTCGTTATATTAAGACTCAAAGGTACAGAAAAAGCAGAACGTGCCCAAATAGCTCGCTCTGCTTATGAGTATTTATGTGATTTACCTTACATTGTTACAATAGGGTTGTTTCCGAAAAAATATTGTGAACCTGAAACTGCACGGGGCACTCAATGCGCACATCTTGTATGGCTTGCCTACGCTGCTCACGGATATGACATTGACTCGGACAACGGCTTTATTGTTACGCCGAATGACATTCTCAACAGCGATTTATTTGAGGTTGTGCAGGTATACGGCAGGGGTTAGATTATATCTCCGCCATTTATACGCAGATGGAATTTAATTCCGAGAAATTCTGCTGAGCGTTTACAGAGGAGCATACGCTGTAGGAAAATTTCAAAATATTCCATTACGGGTGAAATTTGGCTGTCAATTTGCAATTCAAGAATAATTGCGGAATTATCCTCACTGAAATACAGCTCAGATTTTTCAACTGCATAATTTACACGGTCATGGATATCGAAATTAATCATTTCTGCACGGACACGGCTTCGACGCACATCGGTTTTGTCTGCGATAATCAATGCGGCGGAAATTGCATTTATAGGCTGAGCAGTTGCTTCATCGTGATTTCCGATTGCAGATACGATTGCACATATCTCATCGGCAGGCATATCAAAATTATCAAGCAGACGAAATGCCATTACTGCACCGCTTTGGGCGTGCTCGACACGATTTACAACGTTTCCTATGTCGTGGAGATATGCGGCGATTTTTCCAAGCTCAACTGTTCTTTCGTCATAGTTGAGGGTTGACAAAATCATTTTCACGGAAGCTGCTGTTTTTTCAACGTGAGCAAAGGAGTGTTCAGTATAACCCTGAGCTTCCACTGCTGCGTCGGCATTTTTTATATAAGTACGGATATCGGGGTTCTGAGTTATATATTTATATGTTACGATGCTGCTCATTGGTATAATCCTTTCTCAATTCATTTACGGATACATTATA
>JAZSHA010000170.1:0-1725 GCA_045533025.1 Oscillospiraceae bacterium | reverse complement strand
TGCCGTAAAATTCTCCTGAAAACATTCCAATGGGTTTCCATACATTTGCAGGAGCTTTTGATTCCCAGTTTTCCCAATCGGTTGTATCATTTAAGAAAATATCATCAGAAAGCTTTACGATATATCCGCTAAAAGATGCAGAGGCGGGAAAATTCGTTCCGCTTTTTATTATACCATTGTAAAGTGTATTACCGTTGATTTGAAATCGCCGTCGAGGGCAATGTTGATACCGCAGTTCATAAGTGCGGCACCTGTATGCACCTGACCGTTTTCGCTGTTACGGTACTTTCTGTCGGGGTCAAGACCCTTCAGCTTTATTCTTCTGCTGCCGTAGTTGGGTCTGCCCAGAACCTGAACGAATGTGAATACCGCTTCGGACTTATCCTTTGCAACAAACATCCATGCGTCCCACATATTATCCTCGAACACGTTGCCGATTCGGTACTGGTCGCCTGTTCTTACAAGAGGATTGAACTTCTTGAACATTTCAATCTGTCCGGGAATCTCATTTCTGTCGCTTTCGGGGATTCTTGTAACATCCAGCTCATAGCCGAATGTACCCACCATAGCAACATTGCCTCGTGTGGAGAAGGGAGTTGTTCTGCCTACTGTGTGGTTGGGGCAGTCGGAAACGTGTGCGCCCATAGCGGAAGCAGGATAGCAGATGGATGTACCGTGCTGGATTTTGAGACGTTCGATTGCGTCTGTATCGTCGGATGTCCATATCTGGGGAGAGTAGAACAGCATACCTGCGTCAAAGCGTGCGCCGCCGCCTGAGCAGTTTTCAAGGAGAATGTGGGGGTATTCGCTTGTAAGACGTTCCATCACATCATAAACGCCAAGCACGTATCTGTGCCACAGCTCACGCTGTCTGTCAGCAGGGAGAGCGGCTGAGCCAACCTCTGTAAGCTGACGGTTCATATCCCACTTGATGTATTCGATATTTGCGCTGTCGAGAATCTTCTTCATCTGACCGTAGATATGGTCACGTACTTCCTTACGGCTGTAGTCAAGAACATACTGCTGACGGCTCTGTGTCATGGGCATACCTGCAATCTGGATTGCCCAGTCGGGGTGAGCCTTGTAAAGCTCGCTGTCGGGGGAAATCATTTCAGGCTCAAACCAGATACCGAACTTCATGCCAAGCTTGTTTACCTCGTCAACGAGATACTTTAAGCCGCCCTGAAGCTTCTTTTCGTATACGAACCAGTCACCCAGAGAGCTGTTGTCGGAATCTCTGTGACCGAACCAGCCGTCGTCCATTACCAGCATTTCAATACCAAGCTCGGACGCCTGCTTTGCAATGCCGATAAGCTTTTCCGTATCAAAATTAAAGTAGGTAGCCTCCCAGTTGTTGATAAGGATAGGTCTGCGTTTGTCTTTATATTCGCCTCTGATAAGGTTGTTTCTGTAAAGGTCATGGAAGGTGCGGGACATATGACCGATACCGCTTGCAGAGTAAACCATAACCAGCTCAGGTGCGGTGAACTCAGCGGAAGGCTCTAATTTCCAGCTGAAATCAAAGTGGTTGATACCCATAACAAGGCGTGTTTTCTTATGCTGTGTAACCTCAGCCTGTGCAAAGAAATTACCGCTGTATACAAGGTTGAAGCCGTATGCTTCGCCCATATCCTCATTGGCGTTGTGGGAAACAAGAGCCACAAAGGGGTTGTTCTGGTGTGAGGATTCGCCCTTTACGGAATCAACACCCTGCTTACCGTGGTG
>JAZSHA010000075.1:0-16157 GCA_045533025.1 Oscillospiraceae bacterium | reverse complement strand
ATTTCTATCAGCGAGGTTGAGGAATAATTGCATGCATTGAAAGGAATTTATTTTTATGGCACTTGACGGAGCATTTCTCCACATTGTAAAAAAAGAACTCGGTCACCTTATCGGCGGCAGAGTTGATAAAATAAGTCAGCCCTCCCGTGAGGAAGTGGTTATCGCTTTCCGTACTCACGGTGGCAACTGCAAGCTGTTGATTTCTGCTTCGGCAGGGTCAGCGAGAGTGCATATCACAAAAAAATCCATTGAAAATCCGAAGGTGCCGCCGATGTTCTGTATGCTTCTGCGTAAGCATCTCGGCAATGGCAGGCTTCTCGATATCCGTCAGGACGGTCTTGAGCGTATCCTCTATTTTGATTTTGAGGCAATGAACGAGCTGGGCGATATGGTTAAGGTTACACTTGCCGTTGAAATTATGGGACGCTGCTCAAACCTTGTCATCATCAACGCTGAGGGCAAGATTATCGACAGCATCAAGCGTGTTGACGCGGAAATGTCCCGCGAGAGAATGGTACTCCCTGGTATGACATACACCTATCCTCCCCGTGACAACCGACTAGATTTTCGCAATTGTACAGCTGAGGACATTGCAAATGCGGCGGAGCAACTTCCAGACTGTGACCTGTCAAAGGCACTTATCAAGATTTTTGAGGGACTTTCTCCGATTGTTGCAAGAGAATGGGTTTACTATGCCGCACAGGGCAACGATGCTGTTAAAAGCGACCTGCACGGCGAGTTATTGGAAAGACTTGCTTTTGTTATTAATCAGACAGCGAGGGAGTGCGACGAAAATCGTTGCACATTCACCGTTGTGAAGGACAAGGAAGGTCTGCTGAAGGATTTTTCCTTTATTCCGATAAATCAATATGTTGGTCTGATGGACACAAAGGAGCTTGACTCCGCTTGTGATTTGCTGGACTACTTCTACAGCGAGCGTGACAGCATTTCTCGTATGAAGCAGCGTTCACAGGATTTGTACAAGCTTCTGCTCAACGCTACTGACAGAATTTCCCGCCGACTTGCAAATCAGCGTATTGAGCTGAAGGAATCGGAAAACCGTGAGGAATTCAAGCTGAAAGGCGATTTGATTTCCGCTAATCTGTATCGTGTCGATAAGGGTATGGCAAGCGTCAGGGTGGAGAATTTCTACGATGAAGCTTGCCCCGAAATTGAGATAAAGCTTGACCCAAGACTTACCCCGTCTCAGAATATGCAGCACTATTATGCGGAGTACCGCAAGGCTGACACGGCGGAGAAAATCCTTACCGAGCAGATTGCAAAGGGCGAGGAGGAGCTTGCTTATATCGACAGCGTTTTCGATGCGCTGACCCGTACAAACGGCGAGGACGAGGTTAACGAGCTTCGTATGGAACTTGCCGAGCAGGGATACATCCGTGCCGCAAAGCTGAAAGGCAAGCCGCCTAAGTCACACCCTCCGCTGGAATTCAAGTCACCTGAGGGCTTTACAATTCTTGTGGGCAGAAACAATAAGCAGAATGATATGCTTACAACAAAGCTGGCTGAAAAAACGGATATATGGCTGCACACAAAGAATATCACAGGTTCCCACGTTATAATTCGTGCTGAGGGACAGGAGGTTCCTGACGATACAATTATTTATGCGGCACGAATTGCGGCATTCCACAGCAAGGCGAAGAATTCCTCGCAGGTGCCTGTGGATTACGTTCCTGTAAAGTATGTAAAGAAGCCGTCAGGCTCAAAACCGGGAATGGTTATATTCACCAATAACCGTACGCTGTACGTTACACCGTTAAATCCCAATGAGGAATAATTAAATAACTGTTGACAAATACCCCCGTGGAGTATATAATTGATATATACCCTATGGGGGTATTGGAGGTTAATATGGGAAAAGAATGTTGCGAATGTAAAAAGAAACAGCGTTCCGAAGAGGAATACAAGGCGCTGATAAACCGTCTGAACCGCATTGAGGGGCAGGTCAGGGGCATAAAGAAAATGGTTGAAACAGATACCTACTGCACGGATATTCTTGTGCAGGTTAGTGCGATAAATGCGGCACTGAATGCGTTTAACCGTGAACTGCTGGCAAACCATATCCGTACCTGTGTTGCCGACGATATCAGAAACGGTAAGGACGAAACGATAGATGAGCTTGTTGCAACGCTGCAGAAGCTTATGAAATAATTTTCAGAAAGGAACAGCTATGAAAAAAAGCTTTAAGATTTCAGGTATGACCTGTGCGGCTTGCGCTTCAAGAGTTGAACGCTTCGTGAAAAAGCTTGACGGCGTAACCGATGCAAGTGTTAACTTTGCGGCGGAAACGCTGACGGTTGAGTACGAAAAAATCGGTGCAAAAGAAATTGAAGCGGCGGTTGTAAAGGCGGGCTACGCTTTTGCTGACAAGAACGCTAAACAGAAAATGTCTCACGAAAAAGTAATGCTGATAAGGCTTATTCTGTCAGCGGTTTTTGCGTTGCCTTTGCTTGTGATATGTATGGGTCACATGGTTGGAATGCCGCTTCCTGCGGTGATTGACCCGCACCACAACGCTATGAATTACGCGCTGGTACAGCTTGTATTGACTGTGCCTGTTATGATTATTGGCTGGAAGTTTTATTATGACGGTTTCCGTAATTTGTTTCACCTGTCACCGAATATGGACAGCCTTATCGCTTTGGGTTCAAGTGCGGCGTTTGTGTACAGTATGTTTATGATGTACAAAATTACGCAGGGTACAACGGACGTACATCTTTATTTTGAGTCCTGCGCAACAATTCTTGCGCTGATTACTATGGGCAAATACCTTGAAGCGCGTTCCCGCGGCAAAACTGACGAGTCGGTTAAGAAGCTTATGAACCTTGCTCCGAAAACTGCGTTTGTAATGCGTGGGGAAAAGGAGCTTGAAGTTGCTCTCAGTCAGGTAAAGGTAGGCGATATTGTTGTTTCACGCTCAGGCGAAAGCTTTGCTGTTGACGGCGAAATCATTGAGGGCACGGCTGTTGTTGACGAATCTATGCTGACGGGAGAGAGTGTGCCCATTGAGAAAAAGGTCGGTGACAAGGTTGTTGGTGCAACGCTTAACAAGAATGGTTTTGTGAAGTATCGTTCCGAAAAGGTCGGCGAGGACACGGCTTTGGCACGAATTATCAAATTCGTTGAAGAAGCGCAGGGCACAAAAGCACCAATTGCACGTATGGCGGATATTATCGCCGCATACTTTGTGCCGACAGTTCTTGCGCTGGCGCTGGTTGCGTGTATAGGTTGGGCAATCGCAGGCAAGGATTTGGAATTCTGCGTGACAATTTTAATCAGCGTGCTGGTTATAGCCTGCCCCTGTGCGCTGGGACTTGCAACTCCTACAGCTATTATGGTCGGAACAGGCAAGGGTGCTGAAAATGGAATTCTTATTAAGGGCGGTCAGCCTTTGGAGCAGGCTTGCAAAATCACAACAGTTGTTTTCGATAAGACTGGTACGCTTACAGTCGGTAAACCATCACTGACAGATGTTGTGCCGTATAAATTTGATGAGAATGATTTTATACACCTTATTGCCAGCGGTGAAGCTGCTTCAGGACATCCATTAAGCGAGGCTGTTCTGGAACACGCCGAGAAAACAGGCGTTGAACTTTCTGAGGCAGAAGATTACACAAACCTTGACGGACGTGGAATTTCTGTTACAGTTGAGGGGAAAAAGCTTCTTATTGGCAATCGAAGGCTGATGGACGAAAACAAAATAGGCATACCGATGAAGCTTCTGGTTGACTCGGAAAAGCTTGCGGATACGGGAAAAACACCTATGTTTGCAGCTGCTGACGGAGAGTTTATCGGAATGATAGCAGCGGCTGACACGATAAAAAATGAGAGCCGTAAAGCAATTGCTGAGCTGAAGGAAATGGGAATAAAAACCGTTATGCTTACGGGTGACAACAGCCGTACAGCAAAAACAGTTGCGGCAGAGCTTGGGATTGACACCTGTATTTCCGAGGTGCTTCCCGAAGAAAAGGCCATGCACATCAAGCGCTTGCAGGAAAACGGCGAGGTTGTGGCAATGGCAGGCGACGGTATAAATGACGCTGTTGCGCTTACACAAGCAGATGTGGGAATTGCTGTGGGGCAGGGTACTGATGTGGCAATTGAGTGCGCTGACATTGTGCTTATCAAGGACGATTTGAGTGACGTGTGCAAGGCTATACGCCTTTCAAAGGCTACAATCCGAAACATCAAACAGAATTTGTTCTGGGCATTCGGCTACAACTCACTCGGTATCCCTATAGCAATGGGTCTGCTCCATATTTTCGGAGGACCGCTTCTCAATCCGATGATTGGTGCGGCGGGAATGAGTCTTAGCTCCGTATCGGTTGTTTCAAATGCATTACGCCTTAAAAAGGTGAAAATAGATAAGTGAAAGGATTGATTTAAATGACAAAGAAAATTATGATTGAAGGTATGATGTGCGAGCACTGCGTTGCTCACGTAAGAGAAGCTCTTGAAGGTATCGGAGCTGAGAGTATTGAGGTTTCGCTCGATGGTAAGTACGCTATCTGCGACACTGATAAGTCCAACGATGAGATTAAGGCTCTTATTGAGGACGAAGGCTACGATGTAACCAATATTCAGTAAAAGAATACAGAAAAATCCCGATAACTCCGTACAGGAATTATCGGGATTTTAATTTTATGCATAAATTGAAGCACAGTATTTCTCAGCCTGAACATTCCACATTTCAGCATATATTCCGCCATTTGCAAGAAGCTCGCTGTGTGTTCCGCTTTCGGCAATTGAGCCGTTTTCAAGGAGAATAATTCTGTCAGCGTCCTTGGTGGTGGAAAGACGGTGAGAAATTAGGATAACTGCCTGATTTTCCGCATTGTCAAGCATACTCTTGTTCAAGCGGTACTCAGCAATCGGGTCAAGCGCAGAGCTGGGTTCATCAAGAATTGCAATGGGCATATCACGCATAAACATTCTGGCAATAGCCGCCTTCTGTCCCTCACCACCCGAAAGCATTGTACCCTCATCGGAAAATTCCTTGGTAAGCTCGGTGTCAATACCTTTTTCAAGGGTCGCAAGTTTGCTTCCGAAATCTGCCCTTTTAAGTGCATCTATAATTTTAGGGCTGTCATTTTCAGCAACAAAATCTGTCTTTACATTTTCAGCAAGGCTTGCACCGTAAATCTGAAAGTCCTGAAAAACAGCGCCTATTTTCTCACGGTAAGCTTTGGTGTTAAGCTTTCTGATGTCAATTCCGCCAAAGAGTATTTCTCCCTCTGTTACGTCGTAAAGACGCATAATAAGCTTTATCAGTGTTGATTTTCCTGCTCCGTTTTCACCTACAAGAGCAAGCTTCTCACCCTTGCGGATTGTCATACTTACGTTACGCAGAACGTACTTCTCGCTGTCTTTATACTTGAAGCTTACATTGCGAAGTTCAAGGGTGCAGTCATCTTCGGGAACGGGAACTTCACCTTCGCACCCCTCAATGTTGATTTCATAATCCATAAATCGGCGGAATTTTTCTGCGTATTGTCCTACATTCTGAAAATCAACCAGCGCATAGTTCATGCTGTCAAGCTTATGCTGAATGTTGTTTGTGGCATTTTTCAGCGACGCAACCTCACCAAGCTGAATGGATTTCTTTTCAATCGCAAGGTACGCAAGATAAGCAGGTACTGAAAAATACTGGAAAATTGTAAATGCGAAAATCCAGTTTATAAGGCTAAGGGGAATAATCTTGAAACCATACTTTCTTGCGGCAGCTTTTTCCTCGGCAATAGCCTCGTCATACTGCTCCATAAGAGCTTCTTCAATGCCTGTAAGCTTGATTTCCTTTGCGTATTCAGGCTGATAAAATACACGCTTTGAGTAGTCAGCCTTTCTGCCGATACGCTGCTTTTCAAGGTTGTATTCATATTCAAGCTTTGTAATCATAAAGCGTGTGACAATGTTTACAACAAATCCGAGAACAGGGAAAATAATTACCACAGGATTTATCGTAACTATCATCGTTCCTGCAATAAGCATCGAAAGTACGTTTGAGCAAATTTCCGCAACACACATAATTGCCTTTTTGCACATCTCCTCCGATTGAGATGCTGCAATGATAAAATCGTCGAAATATTCAGGAATGTCATAGCATTTCAAGTCCATCAGCTGTGCCTTTTCCATAAGCTCACGCTGAATTTTTCCCGTGAAACCAACCATCTTTGTCCAGAAGTAGTTTTCAAGGAAACGGAAAATTACCATACGGATAATGTACAGTACGAACATTGCCGCAAGAACCTTTACAACGCTTGAAATATCAGCCGTTGTTGTAAATATGTTGATGATTTCCATCAACAGGAATGTGTCGATAAATGTGCCGATGCCGAAGAAAACACATCTGCTTATAATGTATGACAGCGACATTTTCTTATCGTGTCTGAACGCATATTTCAGCACGTAAAAAACGTTGGAAATAAGCCGCTTCATACTGATATTGTCTTTTTTGTTTTCTTTCTTTTTACTCATACCGACACCTCCTCTGCTAAGTAGTTCTGCGCTTGGAGCTTCCACATTTCCGCATATTTTCCGTTAAGCGACATAAGCTCAGCGTGGCTTCCCTGCTCAATAACAGTGCCGTGCTCAAACATATAGATACGGTCAGCATCACGGGTTGCGGAAAGACGGTGTGAAATGAAAATAACCGTTTCGCCATCTGTTGCGGTAAGCATATTTTGGTACATATTGTACTCGGCAATCGGGTCAAGTGCCGAGCTTGGCTCGTCAAGAATTACAATGTCAGGTTTTCGTGCGAAGACCCTTGCAATAGCAATTTTTTGTGCCTCGCCGCCCGAAAGTCCCATACCGTTTTCGTCAAATTCCTTGGTGACCATTGTGTCAATACCCTTTTCAAGGCTGTCAAGCTTGTCACCAAATTGCGCCTTGCGGAGTGACTCCTCAACAAGCTTTCTTTCCTCCTCATTCTTCGGTTTGCGCATAAGTACGTTGTGAGAAAGGGGAAGTGCAAACACCTGCAAATCCTGAAATACCGTGCCGAAACGGCGGTGCAGGGACTTAGGCTCATATCTTGCCGTGTCCTCGCCGCTGATTTTTATAGAACCCTTAGTCGGGTTGTAAAGTCCCATAATCAGCTTTACAAGAGTTGTCTTGCCAGCGCCGTTGTGACCGACAATGGCAATCTTCTCGCCCTTGCGGATTGAGATGTTTACGTCGTGCAGAGTAGGTTTTTCTGCACCGTCATAGGTAAAGTACATATCCTTTATTTCAATGTCTGAAAGGTTTTTTGCTTCGATAAGCTCGTTTGCATCTGTGTCAGGCTCGTATGAAAGGAACTCACGGAGATTATTTACAAACGCACTTTCCTTTGCAAGTGAAACAATAAGCTCAACGGTGTCAGAAGTTACCCACGAGAGAGTAGACAGAGCAGGTATCATTGCAACATAAGCGGCAGTAGGAGCGTTCCCCTTGTTAAGAACAAAGGCAATATAAAGGTAGGGAATAATTGTTGATAAAAGATTGTAGAGTATCCATTTTGCAGGCTCAATAACAGAAAGCTTTCTGCGGATTTTTCGTGTACGCTCCTCCATTTCCTCATACGCTTTTTCGTGACGGGACAGAAGCAGCTTACCGATACCGAACAAGCGTAACTCCGACGCGTATTTCTTTTCATAGAATACACGCTTTGCATAGCCTCCGATACGTCCGTCACGGGTGTTTGACATATCAAGTGAGTAGTAAAGGTCGCCCTCTTTCTTGCCGAAGAACATTGACACAGCAACCATCGGAATAATGAACAGCAACAGTATCGGGTCAACGTCTGCAACAATTACTGCGGCAACAATTACAGAAAGTATGCTTGCAACGAGGTAAGCGGAATAATCAAGAATAGTCATTGCGCGCCACTGACATTCGTTCAGTGCACGGGTGTATTTGTCATAAAAATCGGGTTTTTCAAACTGGACATACTCCATTGAAATGGATTTGTCTATTACCCTTTTATAGAATGAACGATACATATCTGGAGCAAGCAGCTTTACAAAATAATACTGGAAAGCGGCTATAACGTGTATGCAGATATGTCCGATACATAATCCGCCGATTACCGTAAGAAAAACGGTGAACGGCGTTTTGTTTTCTATCGAAATGTAAATGTATTCTGTCATATAAACGGAGAAGATTGTCCAGAAAACTTTCGCAGTAATTATCTTGAAAAATGTAAATGCCACAAAAAACGGACAGCCTTGCCACAATATTTTCAGCATATACATTACATTCGACAGAGAGGAATGTTTTTGTTTTTCTTTTGTCATAAATACCTCCTTAAATGTTAGGTTGGATGAATTATAGATACTGTCCTGCCTGAACACGCCACATTTCAGCGTATTTGCCCTTTCGTTCGAGCAGTTCAGTGTGACTGCCTTCCTCAATAATCCTGCCATTTTCAAGCATATAGATACGGTCGGCAATTCGTGTTGTTGATAGGCGGTGGGAGATGAACACAACCGACTTGTTTTCCGCCGCTGTCAGCATTGAGTGGTTCAGGTGATACTCGGCAATTGGGTCAAGCGCAGATGAAGGCTCGTCAAGGATAATCAGGTTAGCGTCTTTGTAGAATACACGGGCAACAGCAAGTTTCTGTCCCTCGCCTCCCGAAAGGTTTACGCCGTCCTCCTCAAACTCGGTGGTGAGGTTGGTCTGAAGTCCGTCAGAGAGTGTTTCAAGACGTTCAGCAAAACCACTCTTTACGATAGCTTTTACAACGTCCTCATCCTTGCATTTTTCAGCAAAATCAAGAAGTACGTTTTCCTTTACCGTTGCGGCAAAAATCTTGAAGTCTTGGAAAACCGTACCGATTTTTCTGCGGTATTCCTCGATGTCGTATTCTTTGATGTTTACACCGTCAAGAAGTATTTCACCCTCGTTGGGGTCATATAGTCTCATAATCAGCTTGATAAGTGTAGTCTTTCCTGCACCGTTGTATCCGACAATAGCAATCTTGCTGTATGGGTCAAGTTTCATACTTACGTTGTTGAGAATATAGCCGTCCTTTTCGTTGTAGCCGAAGGAGACGTTGCGGAGTTCAATTTCCGTAGGTCTTTCGGGGAGCGGCTTCTTGTCCATGCTGACAATTTTCGGCTCAATGTTAAGGAAATTCTGCATTTTCTGAACGTAAAGGCTGATTTCCTCCATTTTCGGGAACACGTCAGAAAACTGACGCATACGGTTTTTCATTCGGTTTGCCGTACCGCGCATTACTGCAACGTTACTGTAGGAAATTCTGTGAAGCACTGCTGCACAGTATACAAGATAAATCATATACACAACGTCAATAAGAAAACCGTTGCAGATGTAATCCTTGAGAAGCTGCAAACCGAAACGCTTGCCTGCGTTCTTTTTGTCGATTGCAAGCACTTTGTCATTTGTTTCGTCAAAGTCCTTCAGCAGTTCGTCGGAAACCTCGGTGTTGAGGCGCACTTCCTTTGCGTAGTCATTGAGGTAGAACACACGGTTTACGTAGCCAAGCTTGCGTTCGTATGGGTTCTTTTCGTTGCGGATACGGAAGTTAAGCCTGTTAAGTGTCTTGCCAGACCATAAAGAAGCCGCAAAAGATACTGCAATAAAGATGAATGAGATAGGGTCGTTTCCGATAAAGAATGCGCCAGACAGCACGATAGAAACAAGACCTGTGCAGAGGTTTGTAATAAGGGTGAAAATTCGTCCTATCTGATTGTCAACCTCGGATACCGACAATACATAATTGTTGTAGAATTCAGGATTATCGTAACATTCAAGGTCAATTTCCTTTGCCTTGTCAAACATCATCTGTTTTATGGCCTGCTTGATTTTAGGTTGAGATTTCTGCTGTAATTTCTGAAAAACATAAGCGTTGAAAAGAAGTCCAAGCATTACAAATGCAAGAAGCGACAGCAGGAAAATTGCCGCTGTTTTAAAGGACCTGCCGAATTCTGCACACTCCAGTACAAAGTTGAGTGCAAGAGTAAATTCAAGGAACACTACAACCTCGTTTCGTATTGCTTCAATTATGTAACATATCATATAGGAAGGTGCAGCTTTGTAGCATATTTTAAACAGCCAGAGGTTATCGGCTAACAGCTTTTTAATCTTATTCATATTGCCACTCCTTCCTTATAGTTTTCATCAGCAAGATAATTCTGTGCCTGTTTAGTGAACATCTCACAGTATTTACCGTTCATATCCATAAGTTGACGGTGAGTACCCTGCTCGATAACAGTGCCGTTTTCAAGCATAAATACCTCATCAGCGTCCTTTACAGAGGACAGACGGTGCGAAATGAACAGCGTGATGTGACCCTTGCTTTCGTCCATAATGCCCTTGTACAAATCGTACTCGGCAATAGGGTCAAGTGCTGATGACGGCTCATCGAAAACCTTGACAGAAGCCTGCTGTGCAAAGGCTCTTGCAACAACAATTTTCTGCTGTTCGCCGCCCGAAAGCACAGCGCCATCGTTGTCGAATTCCTTGGTCATAATGGTGTTCGCGCCATTTGAAAGGGAAGATATTTTCTCCCATATACCTGCACATTTAAGCGCACGTTCTGCTGTTTCATCTGGATTGTCGAAACTCTCGCCCATAAGCACATTGTCCTTTACCGACATAGCCATAACCTTGTAATCCTGAAATGCGGCAGAGAATTGCTTGCGGTAAGCTTTTAAGTTGTACTCCTTAATATTTATGCCGTTAACAAGAATTTCGCCGTTTGTAGGGTCATAAAGTCTGAACAACAGCTTGATAATAGTTGATTTACCTGCGCCGTTGTGACCTACAAGTGCGCACACCTTGTCACCATCAATTCTGAATGAAAGATTATTTATAACAGGCTCGTTTTCCTTGTACTCAAAGCACACATTCTTAAATTCGATGGAGCGTATTTTTTCGGGAATGATACCATCTTGGTCTTCGGGAATTTTTTCCTCGTACTCCATAAATGTACGGAAATATTCAAGGAACTGACCGTTTTTCAGTGCCTCAGTAAAGTTGTTGAAAAGTCCAATTAAAATCCACGACGAGGTTGACATTGCCGTAAACATAATTGCAAGCTCAGCAAGTCCCATAGTTTGTGAAACAATGGTGCGGTATGCGGCGTAAATCATAATTCCCTCGAAAACAAGGGCAAAGGTTGTTACATTCTGCGCCCAGGTGTATGCGATAGCCTTTTTACCGTACTTGTCTGCAACCTTTGCATTGCCGTCCATAGCATCATTATAGCGCTTCATCATAAGCTCGTGAATGCTGGAGTAACGAATTTCTTTTGCATACTCTGCAAGGTGCATAACACGGTTTACATACTCGGCAATACGGTTGTTTTTTACCGTATCAACATAACGTCCGCCCCATATCTTATTCATGAGTGCACCGAAAACAAAGTTGCCTATGATTGGAGAAATTACAAACAGCACTGACCATTTGTCTATACTGAACATTGACCAAAATGCCGCTGCTGCTGCAACAACTCCGAACAGCACCTCAAACAGTATTCTTACTGAGGAAATCATTTTATCAGCGGAATTTTCCAGCGCCATTGTATAGCGGTTGTAGAAATCAGCGTCCTCAAAGCAGCGAAGCTCAACGTTACGTGCTTTTGCGTAAAGCTTTCTGTAAAGACAGCGGTAAACCTTATTTTCTGTGCAGGGGTAAACTACTGCCTTACGATAGCTTGAATAAATTTCGAGAGAACAGCACGCCGCAAAGCAGATACCAATAAACATCATAATTTCTTTGAATGGCGCTTCTCTTTCAATTGCACCGATTACATACCTCAGGAAGAATATGCTCATAAAAATCCATTCAACATAATGGATAATACTTCCGATTGCAAGATGTATTACCTGACGCTTGCTTATATTCCACACGGTTTTTACAGCGTAGGTGTTGTTGGCAAATATTCGGAATTTGTTTTGGCTTTTGTTCTTCATTTTGATACCCCTTTCTGTTATATAATTCAATTATGCTTTTGAGGCAAAACCAGCCTCTATATTAAAGGCTTCGCGGAAGCCTGCTTTATAGCAGATATGCTCCGACGGACCTGCCCACTGCCAGCATATTGGAAAATTATTTTCCTTGCAGTATTCCACCATAAAGCTTAACAGCTCGCTTGCATATCCGTTTCCACGATGCTTTTTGGCTGTAACAATGTAATCAAATCGGGTATTTCCGTGTTCTGACTTGTGAATATCAGAGTAAACAACTGCTTTGCCGTCAATATAACCGACGAAAAGATATGTTCCGTTCTGTTCGGTTCGCTTTTTGGTGACCTCAACTTCCCACGGCTCGCCGCTTGGGATAAGAATATCCGTTGCAACATGCTCGTCCCAGCTATTCAGAACACGGATATCAAGCCGTCTCGGAGCAACGATACTGTTCTCCGCTGTCAGAAGCATAACCCTGTGGTCATCCTCGGCAGTATAGTTGTAACCATGTGCTTTCAGCGTTTCAAGATTGTTGCTGAAATAATCCTTTTCAAACGGATGATATATCGACGCTTTGATACCAAGCTTGTTGTAGAACTCTGTAATGTCATCAAGAACTGCATCTAAATCTGTAATTTTGTCGGGATAGATGCAGGCGTGATTTCCGTCATAAGAATCCTTGTTGTCAGCCATATAGAAAAGGATACCGTATTTCTTTTCTTCGTATGATGCAAAACGCTTCGGAAAGTCGATTTCTTCTTGTTTTATGTCTTTTATGAGATTTGTTTCGTTCATTTTGTTCATAATTTTCTCCTATCACTGAATATTAAGCTTGTGACTCAATTTCTGCGACTTTTTTCAGAATATCTTTATCGTAGTTATCTTCACCGTACAAGCTCAGAAAATAGTCTGTGTACTTGTCAGTTTGGAGATTATGCTCAAGTGACCAAAGTGCCCAGTAAATGTCAATGTGCCTGTCACCGACTCCTGCAAGTCCCATATCAATAAAGGTGCTGAATTTCCAGTTATCCAGTATTATATTCGGTAAGCAGAAATCTCCATGAATAAATGTGTCCTGCTTTATAAAATCTAAACCCGCATAAGTTTCCATACAAGGAGAAACAGGGATATCTGCAACAGGTCTGTTATGCAGGAATTTCATCGACTCTGCAAGCACCTCGCAAAGCTTTTCGGGATTATTCAGATAGTGAGTGCAATCTTCGCCCTTTGCAGGTCTTGTAACCATGTAGTCCTTGTCATTGGAAATGTAGGAAACCACCTCGACACCAATTCCGTTACGTTCAAACAGTTTTGCCATTTCAGCTTCTTTTGTCATACTGCTTTTTTCGCCTATCTTGACATAATATCCATTTTCGCTGTACAACACTGTCATAGTCGGGTGAGAACTGCTGTCATAAACCTTTGCATTTTCAAATATGTAATGAAGTTCGTTTGGAAAATCATATATATTGATTTGGGTTTGTATTCTTTTCATTTCCCTACTCCTTTCCTCAAACAAAAACAAAAAGGGCGTGCACTTCATACAGAAATGCACGCCCTGACCGTCAAAAACTACATATCGCAAGGATACGTTTTTCGGCAGACAAGTGTTCATTCCTGAGTATCAAAGTTTCAGATGTGTGATGTGTAAACTTAAGCATTTGTCTGCCTCCTTTTCTTAGTAAATTATGGGGTTAGTATAGCACCTGGTGACAAAATTGTCAAGTTTTTGTTATCTTTTCATTGTTTTTAACATATTATTTTATCTGCTTTGAAAAAATCTTGATGTTATTGACAAAACAGGCACACAATTTTACGTGTGCCTGTTCATTTTATCAATCATCAAAAATTCCTGTGGAAAGATATCTTTCACCTGTGTCGGGGAGCAGAGCAACAATTGTCTTGCCCTCGTTTTCGGGACGTGCTGCAAGTTCAGCCGCCGCCCATAATGCCGCACCCGAGCTTATGCCTACAAGAATACCTTCGCTTCGTGCCAGCTTCTTTGCGCAGGCAAATGCGTCCTCACTTTTTACGGTGATAATCTCATCAATGATGTCTCTGTTCAGTACCTTAGGAACAAAGTTTGCGCCAATGCCCTGAATTTTGTGCGGGCCAGCCTTGCCCTCGGAAAGCAGAGGTGAGTCGCTTGGCTCAACTGCAACAACCTTAACATCAGCCTTCATCATTTTCAGATACTCGCCAACGCCTGTGATTGTTCCGCCTGTGCCAACACCTGCAACGAAAATATCAACTTTTCCATCAGTGTCACGCCATATTTCTGGACCAGTAGTTGCACGGTGAACAAGAGAATTTGCAGGGTTATCAAACTGACCTGCGATAATTGAGCCTTCGATTTCGCGGTTCAGCTCCTCAGCTTTTTCGATGGCACCTGCCATACCTTTTGCGCCTTCAGTGAGAATTACCTCTGCGCCGAAAGCTTTTAGAAGCATACGGCGCTCAATACTCATAGTGTCGGGCATTGTAAGAATTACACGGTAACCCTTTGCACTTCCCACTGCTGCAAGACCTACACCCGTATTGCCGCTTGTAGGTTCAATAATCGTGCCGCCCTTATGAAGAACGTGCATATTTTCAGCGGTTTCAATCATTGACATTGCAACCCTGTCCTTAGCACTTCCAGCGGGATTGAAATATTCAAGCTTTGCAAGGATATCCGCCTTGCCGTCCTTGTTGAAATTATTTACACGCAGAAGGGGAGTGCCGCCGATAAGCTCGTCTATGTTTTCGTATATTTTCATTACAGTAACCTCGCTTTGTTGGAATAATGTAATTATACCACACCTCGCAAACCCTGTCAACAAACCAAATTTTTTGCTTTGAAAAAAACTCCGAAAAATTTTCAAAAAACACTTGACAAATTGGAATTATAGGTGTATACTTTAACACATAAAAGCTTTAAACCTTAAAATCATCAAAACATAAAAGTGCTAAAGCGTACATCTTTATATATTGAAAGGAAGTTATCACAATGATTTTAGTATTAAAACAGAACCCAGAACAGGAAAAGGTTGAGTCCCTCATTAAAATGCTCGGAGAAAAGGGACTTTCCACAAATGTTAGCGAAGGTGAAAACCACACCATTATCGGTCTTATCGGTGATACATCACATCTCCCTATTGACCTTCTTGCAGCTCTCGATATTGTTGAGAATGTAACCCGTGTTTCTGAACCTTTCAAGGCTGCAAACCGTAAGATGCACCCTGAAAACTCCATCATTGATTGCAGCGGCGTGCCCATCGGAGAGGGTATGTTTCAGGTTATCGCAGGACCTTGCTCTGTTGAAAGCGAGGAGCAGATTATCGAGGTTGCTCAGGATGTAAAGAAGAGCGGCGCAACACTCCTCAGAGGTGGCGCATTCAAGCCAAGAACATCTCCATACGCTTTCCAGGGTCTCCACGCTGACGGTCTGAAGCTCCTTCTTGAAGCAAAGAAGGAAACAGGACTTCCAATCGTAACAGAAATTATGAACGTTAACCACGTTGACCTTTTTGCTGATGTTGACGTAATTCAGGTTGGTGCACGTAATATGCAGAACTTTGACCTCCTCAAGGAGCTTGGTAAATGCCGTAAGCCAATCCTTCTCAAGCGTGGTCTTGCAAACACAATGGAAGAGCTTCTTATGTCTGCCGAGTACATTATGGCAGGCGGTAACAACAACGTAATCCTCTGTGAAAGAGGTATCCGTACATTCGAAACAAAGACAAGAAACACACTTGACCTTGCAGCTGTACCGATGCTCAAGAAGCTCTCACACCTTCCTGTAGTAATCGACCCAAGCCACGCAACAGGTATTTCCTGGATGGTTGACCCGCTTGCAAAGGCAGCAATCGCAGTCGGTGGAGACGGTCTTATGATTGAAGTACACAACAATCCTGCAAAGGCTCTTTGCGACGGCGCTCAGTCTCTCAACCCACAGCAGTTTGATACCCTTATGAAGGATGTCAAGCGCAGAGTTGAGTTTGAAGGCAAAAAGATGGGCTAACTGCTCCTTTTAAAAACAATACAAAGTAAAATCGCATCCGGAATTTCATCGGAAGCGATTTTGCAATATCAATAATTTTCTTTTCTTACTTCAAAGAAGCTTTGTGGATGAGCGCATACAGGACAAACTGCAGGAGCTTTTTTACCCATTACTAAATGACCACAATTGCGGCATTCCCACATTGTTAATTCACCTTTTTCAAATACTTGTTGCATTTCAAC
>JAZSHA010000093.1:0-14495 GCA_045533025.1 Oscillospiraceae bacterium | reverse complement strand
CACCACTGCCGCAGCAATAATATATGCAGTAACTTTTTTTATCCTTCTTACTTCCCTTGTATTCATATTTTCTTCCTCCTGTATGCGGTTATATAAATTCTCTTTCCAGCTTTCAGGAGTTTTTATTTCTGAAAAAACGTTATTCAATTTTTTCATAATAGTACCTCCTGTGAATTTTCTTCCGTCAGCATTGTTTTCAGCAAATCACGTCCCCGCTTGAGTCTGCTTTTCACAGTACCCTCGCGGCTGTCGGTAAGCCTTGCTACCTCAGTAACGGAGTAACCCATATAATAGTGCAGATAGATTGCCTCTCGGTAAATGGACGGCATTTTCATAATCTGCTCCATAAGCTGACGGTCGTGTTCATCTTCATAGAATGAGCTTACCGCCTCAAGCGGCTCGGTTTTGTGACGCAGGCGAAAACGGCAGGCATTTTTGCACTCATTCACCGTAACCGTTATAAGCCACGCTTTCAGATGTTCAGGCTCCTTCAGAAGCATTTCCATATTTCTGTACAATTTCAGAAATACATTCTGGTAACAGTCCTCGGCGTCCTGCCTGTTTCCGAGGCGAACCAGGCACAAACCCGTTACCATATCCGAATATTCCTCAACAGCCTTATCGAAAAGCTGCTTTTCCATTTCCGTCACAAAATCACCTTCTTTCTTGCCCATCTATAAGCAACACACCGCACAAAAGGAAAAGGTTGCATACAAAGAAATAAATTTCAAAAATATTTTATCATATATTTTACCACACTTCAATGGTTACAGAAATATTTCATTTTGAGGAATAAAATTACAGTTTGGTACAACAGAGTTACAATGCGGTTAATCCTATTGCAATCGCTTTATCACGGTGCTATACTATGCTTATCAACTTAAAAGGGGTACGACCTATGAAAAAGAAAATCATCACAGCTTTAGCACTTACCTTAGCAATGCTTACTGGGTGCGCAGAAAAAAATGACGAAACAGCAGAGGAAACAACCACTGCAATTACTTCGGCACTTACAACTATACCATCAATTACAACAGCAGAAGTGATTGAAGAAACTGAAACAGAAACTGACGCTCCCGATGAAGAGCCTTTCAGCCTTGAATCCTGCACAATAGAAGAAAAACGTCAGATTGTCAGCAAGCTTGTTGAAATGAAGGATGGCGGAGGAAGATACATCTTCAATCCTAATTCCAGTGCAGCTAATTTTACTGTTGTTTCTCCCGATGAGTTTTCTGTAAATGCTGCATTTGAATATCAGCTTTACCGTGAACCTACAACACTTCTTCACAGCGACGGCAATGATTATGATTCTTTTTATTCAGCAGTAGACTCTTCCGAAAGAGGCAGATATGCAAAATCCTTCTGCAATTATGACAACCTGAAAGAAGACAATGTAATCGTAAAAATTGAGGTTGACGAAAATCTCAATCCCGAAATCATCAACATTACCCAGAGCTACACCATTGAAGACCTTACTCTCAACTGTTTTGTGTACTCCACCAAAGACAACACCCCAATCATTACCATTGACCCTGCATATATGTATGGTATTCCCGTGCCTGTTTACCTTACATCATACGGTCATAATATAAACGGCATTGACACACTTATGGACAGCGTTTCCTTTTTGGGAAGCAAAATCAAATATTATACTGCAGAAAATTATCCCGACTATGTGTATGCGAGTATGACCATCGACAGCCTTACCGTTTCCTATGACAGCCTCGGAAACAATTACTCAACCGCAACGGGAATTGAAATGCTTGATGTGCTTTACGAAAACGGTGCAGAAGCAATCAGCAGTGCAGAGCTTCTGAAAAAATTTGATGAGAAGAATGACGGCTCAGCAGCGGTTTACAACACCCTTACAGATAATCTTGACATCTTTATGGGCGAGGATGTTGTTGGCGTAAATCTTATTGACCTTGATTTTGACGGAACACCTGAAGTGCTTGTCAGCAGAAAGATTATTGAGAGCCATTACCGTGATTATGGTATGGGTGACGGTCAAACCGAAGAAGAATTAGTCGATGTGGATATTTATACTGTAGCTGACGGGAAGATGACTTACATTGATACGCTTTACAACCACAAAATCAACGTATACCAGAACGGTAATGTTATTGGTATAAAAACCACAGACAAGCTTGAAAAGAAGTGGTTTACAATGTCCCGCAAGAATATTGAAACGGGAGAAATACAGGATGTTGACTATCTTTTCACCCTTGAAAACGGAAAACTTGATTATACCGAGGTGTTCAGAAAAGACGAAAACGGAACAACCGATGAATACGGCGAAACAAACTATGATTATTATTTTTATGGTGAAAAGCTTAAAATAAACTCCTACGAGGGACCACATCTTTATGAAGGAGATGAGCCATGGATTTATCACGAATGGAATGGTATTGAAGCAGCATTCGGAACATGGGAGCTTTGGGGCTTTATTCGTCAAAATTACTGTGAAGATATTGAAACGACATTTGACCTTTACAGTGATTGGCTTATCAGTGGTGAAATGTACACTGAAAGTATAAAAGTCAGCATAAATGAGCGCACAATGGAATACAAGCTTGCTTATCTTGTTGACGCATTTTATTACGGCTATTATGATAAAGACGACTTAACTTATCATTACAGATTCCTCGGTGACTACGCAAAACCTGTAATCTACCTTTACCCCGAGGAAGAAACTGAGGTTTCCGTTAAGGTTAAGCTTACGGACGGCGAGCTTACCTGCACATACCCCGACTACCGTGACGGCTGGAATGTTACCGCTTATCCTGATGGAACGATTATTGACAATGCTGACGGAAACGAATATTACTGCCTCTACTGGGAAGGCGTTGGCAAAGCAGACTGGGATATGTCCAAGGGCTTCGTTGTAAAGCGTGAGGACACGGCTGATTTTCTCCGTGAAAAGCTTGCTGAAATGGGACTTACTCCACGCGAAAGCAACGAGTTCATCATTTACTGGCTGCCGCTTATGCAGGAAAATGAGTGCAACCTGATTACCTTCCAGACTGAGCAGTACGAGAAAAATGCTGTCCTTGACATCAATCCTGCACCTGACAGTCTGCTCCGCATTTTTATGGTTTATGAGGAATGTGACCCTGATATGGAAATTTCACCTCAGAAATTTGAACGCTTTGAGCGAAAAGGCTTTGCAGTTGTTGAATGGGGCGGAAGTGAAATCGAATAAAACAAAAATCCGAGGGAACATTTCGTTCTCTCGGATTTGCTTATTTTACTATACGGATTGTTCCCGACATCAGCGCCTTTTCCTCACCATCGTCATAACGCACAAGCAGCCTGCATATCTCATCAATGCCGATACATTCTGCCTGTGTCACCTCATCATTATGAGTTATTTCAATTCTCTTTCCGATAAGGTTTGAACGGCTGCGATACTCGTCAACAAAGCTCTTGTCCAGTATTTTATCAAGGTGAACTTCAAGACTGTTGAGAATTTCTGCAGCGATAAGGCTTCTTGAAACCTTCTCACCTGTTTCAAGATACAGCGAAGTAGCTATATCAGAAATATTTTTTGGGAAGCTTGTGTTCTGAACATTGAGACCAATACCCACAATAGCGTATTCGAGTCCGCCCTGTTCAACATTTATTGCCGCTTCGGTGAGAATTCCGCAAAGCTTTTTTTCTCCTGCATAAATGTCATTAACCCATTTAATTTTACAATCCAGCCCAGTTACTTTTTCAATTGCCTCAGCAACAGCTACCGCTGCGCACGATGTAATAAGCAGAGAATGCTCAACAGAAAGCTTCGGACGAAGAATTATGCTCATATATATGCCCATACCCACAGGAGAATGAAAGCTTCTTCCCATTCTTCCCCTGCCCTGACTCTGAACCTCAGAAATTACAGTTGTTCCGTGAACCGCACCAAGCTGAGCAAGGCTTTTCGCAAAGCTGTTGGTAGAGTCAATAGTTTTAAAAACATCGATTTTTCTTCCTATTTCCCTTGTTTTCAAGCCCTGATAGACAGAATGTTCATTTAAAAAATCGCTGTCCTCAGAAAGGCAATAGCCTTTATTTGTAACAGCGCATATTGAATATCCCTCGCTTCTCAGCTGCTTAACAGCTTTCCAGACTGCGCTTCGTGTCATTCCCACGCTTTTTGCGATATCGTTGCCCGAAACATTTTTGCCTTTATTTTCTTCCAACACAGCGAGAACCTTGTCCTTTAAAGACATCAAATTACCCCCGTACATTCTAATAAAGAGTGCTAAAGTGCACTTTACCTTTTAAAATAATAACATACTTTTGCAGGCAAGTCAATCACCTTTTTGCATTTTTATCATAAACTGTAATATCTTTGCCATATTGAGGTGGTTGCTATCAAAACATTGTTGCTTATTGCAGCGGTCTGTACCGACTGCTTTGCTGCCGCTGTCGGGATAGGCAGCGCAGGTATAAAAATCCCATTTCGTTCCTCACTTATAATAAGCGCAATCGGCACAGCTTTTCTGTGTCTTTCGGTAGGCTTTGCGGAAATAATTATGCTGGCTGTTCCCGAAAATCTATGCAGAATTATTTCATCGTCACTGCTGATTTTTCTTGGAATTTTTAATCTGCTGCAAAACTTCTTCAAAAAAATTGTAGCAAAAAAAAATCTTTGTCAATCAAATCCTGCTTCTCTGTATTTCAACGGAGCAGCTGCCGACGCTGACAATTCAAAAAGCATATCTGCCCGTGAGGCATTCACTCTTTCAATAGCACTTTCTGCCGACTCTCTTGTTACGGGTGTAAGCGCTGGATTGGGGAAAATGAACCTGCCATTGCTATGCGCAGGCTCACTGATTATAGGAATTGTTTCAATTTCACTTGGCTGTATTCTCGGCAGAAAAATTGTATCTTCAGTTAACATAAACCTCGGTTGGTTATGCGGAGCAGTACTTATCATTCTTGCTTTTATAAAATAAAAAAGGGTACCCGTTTCATACGGGTACCCAAAATCTTTATTAGCCGAGTTCAGCAACCTTAGCCTGAAGTTCAACGTTTACTTCGTCAACAAGCATAATGATTGTATCAGCGATAGACTCTCTCATAGAAGCCCAGTCTGTACCGTGCATTGCAGCTCTTGTACCAACGTTATCGCCGCCCTGTGTTGTGTAGGAAGCGATATCTGTGGAACAACCTGCAGCAAGTTCAACTACAGGATACTGTCTTGCAAGCTCATTAATCTTATTGTTCTGTTCGATAAGCTCTTCAGACCACTTGAAGTCGTCCATTGTCTTTCTGTCAGAAATAGCCTTAGCGCCTTCGTCCTTACCGCCAACGATATTACACTCAGCAAAGAGAGCAACACCCTCTGGGTTCTGAGCACCCTTACAGATTGCAAAACCGTTAAGCTTAGCAGCTGCATATGGGTCAGAACCAGCTGGAGATGGAACAGGAACGATACCTACATCAGCAGGATCAATCTTTGTTGTCCATGTAGCAGGGTCAGCCTGAATGGAGTATGCACCAACGATGTAGAAGAGCTGTCTGCCTTCACCCATCATTGCAGGCTGTTCAGCCCAGCTGAACTGTTCTCTTGGGAATACAAGACCGGAGTTGAAGAGGTCATACTGGAAGTTCATAGCCTTTTCCATTGTTGGGTCGTTGAGGTTACATACAAGCTGACCATCAACAGTACCAACTGCAGGAACACCTGAAGAAAGGAGAAGAGCATTTTCTGCCCAGTAACCGTCAAGACCCCACTGGTCATTTTCTTCATCAACAAATTCTTCGAGCATACCCTTGAATGTATCCCAGTTCCAGTTGCCAGCTTCGAAAAGCTCCCATGGGTCATCAAGACCGTTAGCTTCGATTGTAGCCTTGTTGTAGATACAAATTTCTTCAGCTGTGACAGATGTTACAAGGTTGAAGTATCTTCCGCCGAAGTTGTAAAGGTCCATAGCAGCCTTTGTTTCAGCCCAAATTTCGGAATCCATATCAATGTAATTATCTACAGGCTCAAACATACCGCTGATAATACCCTTAGGGAAGTTATAAACGTCATCGCCAGGGAAGAAGTCGATACCTTCACCGCCGAGAACATATGTAGAAAGGTCGTTAAAACGGTTTTCCCAAGTTGTTTCATACCACTTGATGGAACCGCCGTACTTCTTTTCAAACATTTCAAGAGCAACAGACTTGGAAGCACCGCTGCCTGATGGATTAAGGTCATAGTGAGCAAGCCACTTGATTTCCTTGTTTGCAAGCTCAACGTCCTGAAGCTGTTCCATAGCACCTGCAAGAGCATCTTCTTCTTCAGCTGCAAGAGTAGCTGTGTTGATTTCTACTGTAGCAGCAGTAGTTGTGACTGTTTCAGCCTGTGTTGTTTCGTCTGCTGCACCGCTTCCGCCTTCATCGCCACCGGAGCAAGCTGTGAAACCTGCTGTGAGGGAAAGTGCAAGAAGTGCAGAAAGAATCTTCTTTGGATTGTTCATAATTTACCTCCTAATAAATTGATATTTAAACAAAAAATACCATACCAACAAATAATCCGACACAGCACGGCTGTGTCGGATTTATAACTGAATTATTCCTCAGCAACCTTAGCCTGGAGCTCAGTATTAACTTCATCAACAAGCATAATGATTGTATCAGCAATAGACTCTCTTGTTGTAGCCCAGTCTGTACCGTGGAATGCAGCCTTAACACCAATATTAGCGCCGCCGTCTGTTGTATATGCAGCGATATCTGTGGAACAACCTGGAACGAGGTCAACAACAGGATACTGCTTAGCAAGACCATTAATCTCATTTGTTCTATCGATAAGTTCCTGAGGCCACTTAGCGTCATCCATAGTCTTTCTTTCAGCGATAGCAATAGAAGCAGGGTCATTTACAGCAACGATTGTACACTCAGCAAAACGAGCAACACCCTCTGGGTTTGCAGCACCCTTACAGAGAACATAACCTTCAAGAGTTGCAGCCTGATATGGATCAGAACCTGCAGGAGATGGTGTAGGAACGAAGCCGAGGTTCTCAGGAGCAATACCGTGTGTCCAAGTTGTTGGGTCGCCTTCAGCTTCCCAGTAACCGCCGATCCAGAAGAGCTGTCTGCCTTCGCCCATCATCTGAGGCTGAATGGACCAGTTGAACTGTTCGAGAGGAAGAACAAGACCAGAATTGAAGAGGTCGTACTGGAAGTTCATGGCCTTTTCAAGTGTTGGGTCATTGAGGTTACACTGGAGCTGACCGTCGACGGACTGAACAACAGGAACACCTGCAGAGTACATAAGAGCAAGCTCATTGAACCAGTTGTCGAGACCCCACTGGTCATTTTCTTCATCTACAAATTCTTCAAGCATACCCTTAAATGTATCCCAATTCCAGTTACCAGCCTTGTAGAGTTCCCATGGATCATCAAGACCGTTAGCTTCGATTGTTTCTGTATTGTAGTATACATAATAGTTTGCTCTTGTGTTAGTAACCATCATATAATGCTTACCGCCAAAGTTATAAGCCTTCATAGCTTCTTCTGTCTTCTTCCAAATATCGGACTCCATATCGATATACTGGTCAACAGACTGGAACATACCACTTACAACACCCTTAGGAAGGTTAGCTGTATCGGAAGCATAGAAGTCAATACCTTCACCGCCGAGAACATATGTAGAAAGGTCATTGTAACGGTTTTCCCAAGTTGTCTGATACCACTTGATGGAGCCGCCATACTTTCTTTCGAAAAGCTCAAGTTCAACCTTCTTGGAAGCACCGTTTCCGCTTGGGTTGATATCATAGTGAGCAAGCCACTTAATTTCCTTGTTTGCAAGTTCTACGTCCTGAAGCTGGGACATAGCATCAGCAAGTGCGTCTACTTCTTCAGCTGCAAGAGTTTCAGTATTTTCAGCAACTGTCTTTGCAGTAGTTGTAGTAACTTCTGCAGTTGTTGTTTCAGCAGCGCCGCTATCTGAGCCGCCGTCGTTTGCACAAGCAGAAAGACCTGCTGTGATTGTGAGCGCCATAGCGCCTGCCAAAAGCTTCTTGATATCCTTCATAATAATCCTCCATACTGCACAATAGTGCATAATATACTTACATAGCAATTATAACAAATTATTCAAATATCCGTCAAGGGATATTTTATAGATAATCTTCGCGACATATTGTATAATATAAACAAAAAAGCCAAACGAAAACCTTTAAGTTAACCAAATATTTTAGCTGACTTTTACGAAATGAACAACCTTTGAAGCAAAGTCCCCGTGAATTTCCATAAATATCCCTGCATTCATAAGGGCACTGCCGCTGTGAATTTCACCGTTTTCTTCGTTGCGGTACATAGCCTTCGGGTCAAGACCCTTCAGCTTGATACGTCTGTTGCGGTAATTCGGTCTGCCAAGCACCTGAACAAAGGTAAATACAGCTTCGGACTTGTCCTTTGCAACGAACATCCAAGCGTCCCACATATTATCCTCAAACACATTACCGATACGGTACTGGTCACCTGTTCTGATAATTGGATTGTACTTGTTGAACTGAGCAATCTGACCTGGGATAGCGTCCCTGTCCTCCTGAGGAATACGTGTTACGTCAAGCTCGTAGCCAAATGTACCTACCATAGCCACGTTGCCTCTTGTAGCGAAAGGTGTGGAACGGCCGACTGTGTGGTTAGGGCAATCGGAAACGTGAGCACCCATTGCGGAAGCTGGATAGCAGATTGATGTGCCGTGCTGGATTTTAAGACGCTCAATAGCGTCTGTATCGTCGGAGCACCAGATTTGCGGTGAGTAGTAGAGCATAGCTGGGTCAAAGCGTGCGCCGCCGCCTGAGCAGTTTTCGAGAAGAATGTGCGGATAATCGGTTGTAAGACGGTTCATAACGTCATAAACACCGAGAACGTATCTGTGCCACAGCTCACGCTGTCTGTTCTTCGGAAGGGTTGTTGAACCGACTTCGGTAAGCTGACGGTTCATATCCCACTTGATGTACTCAATATTTGCGCTGTCGAGGATTTTCTTCATCATACCATATATATGGTCTCGGACTTCCTTGTTGGAGTAGTCCAGAACGTACTGTTCACGTGACATCGAGAGCTCTCTGCCCTGCACCTGAATTGCCCAGTCAGGGTGTGCCTTGTAGAGCTCGCTGTCTGGGGAAATCATTTCAGGCTCGAACCAGATACCGAACTTCATACCAAGCTTGTTTACCTCGTCAACAAGGTATTTCAGACCGCCCTTGATTTTCTTTTCGTAAACAAACCAGTCGCCGAGAGAACTGTTGTCAGCGTCGCGGTGACCGAACCAGCCGTCGTCCATAACAAGCATTTCAATACCCAGCTTGGAAGCTTCCTTAGCGATGTCGATAAGCTTTTCGGTGTCGAAATTGAAGTATGTAGCCTCCCAGTTGTTGATGAGGATAGGACGTCTCTTATCCTTGTATTCGCCGCGGATAAGGTGTCCACGGTAGAGGTCGTGGAAGGTACGTGACATTGCGCCGATACCCTCGCTTGAATATACCATTACAACTTCAGGAGCAACGAATTCCTCGCCTGCTTCAAGAAGCCAGTTGAAATCGAAGTGGTTGATACCCATAACAAGGCGAGTATATTTGTGCTGTGTAACCTCAGCCTGAGCGAAGAAGTTACCGCTGTAAACGAAGTTGAAGCCGTAAGCCTCGCCGTTGTCCTCGTCGGCTGTATGGGAAACGAGAGCAACGAACGGGTTGTTCTGATGTGAGGACTCGCCCTTCACGGAGTCAACGCCCTGCTTGCCGTGGTGGAGTCTGCATCTTTCCATAACACGCTCTCTTGCCCAGCTGCCGTTGAGTGTGATGAAATCATAGCCGTCATTGTCAAAGTCAACGCAGGCGGAAAGCACTCTCTTCACATTGAGAGGCGCTGTGCCGTTGTTCTTGAGGCGGACGCTTCTTGTGATTACGTCAAGGTCATTGAAGGCTGTGTAAACAAGCACAGCTTCAAGACCTGTGTGCTTATCAACGCAAGTGATTTCAAGGGTTTCAGCCTCGTTTTCGTTTGCGAATGTTGCAGGCATACCCTCAAGCGCAGGCTTGCCCTTGTAAACCTTATGGGAAACATAACGAAGGTCGGTTGTTGTCATACCCTCGTCGTCCATAACCATTAAGCAAGGCTCACGGTAGTCGCCTGTGCCGTGGCAGGGATACTCAAAAGCGTGGGCATCCATAAATGTGCCCTTGTCACGTGCGTTTGTCTTGAGTGTCCACGGATTTTCAGTAAGACGGAGGAGGTATGTAAGGTCTTCGTCCTCGATTTTCTTGCCGTAGTTAGCGTGGATAAGGTAGCCGTCATCAGTTGCACCGAAAACGTAGCTTGTATTCTTTGCATCAAGCTTAAAGAGAACGATGTCCTCAGCATAGCTGATATTGTCATTAATCTGCCAAGCCCATCTTTTGTAGTCCTTGTGGAATTCCTGTACCTTGATACTCATAGTTAATTCGTTCCTTCCGTAGTATTTTCATTTTTGGGAGCAACCCTGTTCAGTATCTTTCTCAGCGTACTCAACACCGACTCAAAGTTGAAAACCGTAACCGCAACAAACAGCACGATAAGCTGTACCCACATAAGCTTCGGCTCCTTTGAGGCAACGAAAGCCATATAGCTGATTACGATTGTATTTACGATAATTCTGAAATGACTTACCTTGAACGGAATAAGGTTTCTTACGTCAAAAATTCTTATCACGAAGCAAGCCGCATAAGCCGCCGCCGTTGCAATTGCTGCACCGTAAGCGCCGAACTCGGGAATAAGAATAAAGTTGAGAATGATATTCACAACTGCAGCGATAAGACTTGTCAACAGTGAATTAATCGACTTTTTCTTTACGTTGTACACGCTGGACGTGAACTGGCAAAGACACTGGAAAACCATAGCAATGACCAGTATCGGAGTGTAGTGGTACGCAAAGGTGAAGTTCTTCGACGGGTCGTTGTCAACAAGCAGGTATGTAAGCGGCTTCACAAGCATTATTACGCCAGCCGCCGCAATCATCAGCAATGAACTGTATGCGCCATAGATTTTGGTATAGAACTTTGCAAGCCCGCTGTCGTTGCGATTTTCGATTGCCGACATCTGCCACGCCTGATAAAAAAGCGTTGTGAACATCATCAGCAGAGACGGAATTTTGTAAGCGGCGCTGTAGATGCCGTTTGTTTCTTCGCCGCAAAGTGAAATTACAAACCATCTGTCCGAAGCGGAGGTTATCCACCACAGCACATAGGTCGGAATAAGGGGTGCTGAATATTTCAGCATTTCCTTAAACAGCTTCTTGCTGAAATAGGTGATATCCAAATATTTGTGCAGACCTGCAATAAGAGTCAGCACAACAATTGAAACAACGTCCGAAATAATTATCGACAGTACATATCCCGTAACGCCCATATCAAGCGCCACAAGGAAAATTACATTGCATATAACAATAACCAGCGTCGAAAGTATGCCGTCCGCTGCAAAAAGTTTGACGTACCCCTTGGCACGCACAAAGTTAGAGGCAATCTGTCTGAAGCAGGAAAAATAGCAGTACACATACAGCAGGAAACCGTAGTCCTTATACATATCTATAAGGTTAAAAACGGGCGATAACAGTGCAAATGCACCCAGTCCAATAAGGGTTGAGGTTACAGCAACGGTGTAAACCTGCTTCTGATTGTATCCCTTATCCATACCGAAGCGGATAACAGCATCAGCCATACTGAATGTCAGGATAGGGTACAGCACATTAACCGTCTGATAAAGCAAATCAGCGTCGCTGTAGCCGTCCGTAGACATACAGCCCGTGTACAGCCTCATAAGTATGAAGCTCAGGAATTTTGCCCCGAAGCTTCCGATGGCGAATATTACGGTATTACTCGCCAATTTCTGATATTTATTCATAGTGAGAATTTACTCCGTTTTACACATCAATATAGTTTTTCTTGTCCTTTTTCATAGTCAAAAGAGCAATGTTCACCAGCGCTACTCCGCCAAGGGAAACAGCTGCAATCCAAAGACCTCGCCATACTTTTTTCATAAGAAATTCCTCCTTTTGGATAAAAAGACGTATATATTTTAGTATACCACATATTTTCCGAAAATGGAATAGGTTGCGGAAAATTTTCCTGACGATTGCAAAAAAGAAAATTACCCATTGACTTTAAAGCATAAAAGTAATATAATTAATAAGTATACATTTTTGTAAACTATTATGATTGGAGTGATTGGTTTGATCAAAGCGGCTGAAGCAATGGTAAAATGTCTGGAAAATGAGGGCGTAAAGGTCGTCTTTGGTTATCCGGGCGCTGCAATCTGTCCTTTTTATGATGAACTTACAAAGTCCGATATTCACCACGTCCTTGTGCGACGTGAGGATAATGCGGGACACTCTGCAAGCGGCTACGCACGTATTTCGGGCAAGCCTGCGGTTTGTATCGCCACTTCGGGTCCAGGTGCTACAAACCTGCTGACGGCTATCGCTACGGCTTACGCCGACAGTATTCCTCTTGTCTGCATCACGGGTCAGGTTTCTACCGACCAGATTGGCTGCGACGTATTTCAGGAAGTTGACATCACGGGTGCGGCTGAACCTTTCGTGAAGTACAGCTATCTCATCAAGAATGCGGCTGAACTGCCACGCGTGTTCAAAGAGGCTTTCTACCTTGCAGGTACAGGACGAAACGGCCCTGTTCTCATTGACGTACCTGTGGATATTCAGAACACACTTATAGATTTCGATTACCCCGAAAGCATTGAGCTTCGTACATACAAGCCTACGGTCAAGGGCAACACCCTCCAGATAAAGAGAGTCTGCGAGGCACTGAAAAATTCCGAGCGTCCTCTCATCTGTGCAGGCGGCGGTGTCATCTCCGCAAACGCTTCCGAGGAGCTTCGTGCCTTTGCCGAAAAGACAAAAATCCCCGTTGTTTCAACAATGATGGGGCTTGGCATTTTCCCTTCCGAGCACCCTCTATATATGGGTATGCTTGGTATGCACGGCGTTAAGACAGCTAACGAGGCTGTTTCAAAATGCGACACGATGATACTTATCGGCGCACGTGTTGGTGACCGTGCTGTGCGTTCCCCTAAGTTCCTTGCAAAGACTACCAAAATTATTCACATAGACGTTGACCCTGCTGAAATCGGCAAGAACATTCACGTTGATATTCCCCTTGTAGGTGACTGTGGAAATATCCTTGAACAGCTCTGCGCTCACGCTGATTGTACTGAGCGTACAGAATGGCTCAGTGAGCTTTCACAGATTAAGAACGAAATTCCCACCGAAAACGAAACACAGGGCTACGTCAACCCGAAAATGTTTATCCGAAAGCTTTCTGCAAAGCTGCCCGAAAACACTATCTGCGTTGCTGACGTTGGTCAGAACCAGATATGGACCTGCAACAACTTCCAGTTCAAGGGCGGACGCTTCCTTACAAGCGGCGGTATGGGTACAATGGGTTACTCTGTACCTGCGGCAATCGGCGCGAAAATTGCTTCACCCGACAGCGAGGTTGTGGCAATCTGCGGCGACGGCTCATTCCAAATGCAGATGATGGAGCTTGCTACAATTATTCAGGAAAAGCTTGCTGTCAAGATTATTCTTATGCGCAACAACCGTCTTGGTATGGTTCGTGAGCTTCAGACTATTCACTACAGCGACAATCAGACCGCTATCCATATTGCTGACGGCAACCCCGATTTCGTGGCACTTGCAAAGGCTTACGGCATCGAGGCTGAACGTGTATGCACAATGGCTGAGGCTGAACAGGCTATTGAGCACCTCTGCAATGCAAATGGTCCTTACCTGCTGGAGTGCAATGTTTGGAGAAATGAAACTACGCTTTAACATAAGTATCTGTTATGCAAATTATAACAAATATGCACTTTACTTATGGCAAAAAGTGTGGTAAAATGTTGCTATACGCTATTAAAGGAGTTTTCTTATGAAACATACTATATCTATTCTCGTGGAAAACCACGCTGGTGTCCTGTCCAGAATTTCTGGGCTCTTCTCACGCCGTGGCTTCAACATTGACAGCCTTGCAGTGGGTGAAACGGACGACCCTAAGGTTTCCCGTGTCACAATCGTTGCCGACGGCGACGAGCATACCGTTGAACAGCTTGAAAAACAGCTGAACAAGCTGATTGATACTATTAAAGTAAAGGCGCTTGAGCCGCAGGAGCTTCTCTCCCGCGAACTTCAGCTTATCAAAATCAACGCTACCTCTCAGCAGAGAAGCGAAATTCTCACTATCTGCGAGATTATGGGTGCGAAAATCGCTGATATTTCAGCTACAACGCTTACCCTTGAAATTTCCGACACAACTCAGCACCTTGAACGCTTTCAGGAGCTTATCAAGCCTTACGGCATAAAGGAAATCGTCCGCACAGGCGTTATTGCTATCCAGAAGGGTGCGGAAACTATTAAAAAATAATTCTGTAATTAAACGAGTGTACGTTTAATTTTTAAACGTAGCATTACGTTTGATAAAGTATAGAAATCCAATTAATATAAAACGGAGGTTTTTAAAATGGCA
>JAZSHA010000177.1:0-4429 GCA_045533025.1 Oscillospiraceae bacterium | reverse complement strand
CGACTTCCCTTTCCCTTTATTCTATAATAATTATAACACAATTTTTATTTTTTGTAAAGCTCTTAACTCAATAAGAATTTATGATTTCGATTGAGAACTCATACTCTTCAAGAGTCATCAGTACATCGTGAAGATTGAATTTCGTGTCAGGGTAATCGCCCTCGTCTTCAATGTCACGGATTACATCTGCGATAATTCCGCAGTTGAGATAATGTTCTCTGTCCTCGATGCTCTCACAAGCCAGAATATCTTCGAAGCGAGCGAAAAGATTATCCCAAGCACAAAGCCTTGAAAGCTGACGAATAGTAATCTGTCGAGCAGAATGAGCACCCCAGATTGAATCTGTAAACAGTTCATCATTCCTGTCTGCCACGGCGGCAGAAAGAGTTTCAATGATATCCTCAAGAGCTTCAGGCTTAACCTCAAGTTGCCAGTCTTCATCATATGAGATTACATTCTCTTTATTTGCCATTGCAACCTGCATTGTCTTAGTGCGAAGTGTCCAACACTTACGCCAGTAAGCAATTTCAAAGTTGGCAACTTCTTCATTATCCTTTCTTCGCTTCAGCTTTACACTGATTTCATAGTCAAGTCCCATAGTTTACTCCTCTCCGTCTCTCGTGCCGAGAAAATCATCTGCATCTCCTGCCGCCTTGCAGAAGACCCATGCGAAGAACGCTGTTACGAGCCAGATAACTCCGGCAATGATTATACCCTTCATATCACAGCACCTCAACAGAATCGATTTCGACGCCATACTTGAGAGCGAACTCTCTCTTAGCACGCTTGATTGCTTCAGGGGTATCAGTCGTTACAACCTGCTCGGTATAGAATTCCTTGCCGCCGAAGCCTTCTGCTGTTTTTGCTCTGAGTACAAATGTTCTTTCCATGATAATCTCTCCTTTATATCTCGTCATACATAGGGGCATATTTGCGAATATGATTATGAGTGACCGTAGCCATTAGCTTTTCATTACCATCAACTTCCTTGATGTAGATATCGGTCTTGTCTGTTGTAACAGAACCTCTACCTCTTGGAAAAGTAAACTTCTTCGCCGCCTTTTCAAGATAAGGTAAGTCAATAGTATTAAGCTCCATTCTGCCGCCGCTATGACGGATAAGAATAAAAAGCGGAACACCGTTAATCAGTTTGGGATTGCTATCAAGTAATCGTCTGTGCCACTTAACAGAGTATTCTTCATACTGGTCAGTGACAATGAGATGTGTTTTTACTCTCATTCAATCTCTCCCTTTCTCATTTTCTATAATAATTATAGCAAAAATTTTGAAATTTGTCAAGATTTTCTGAGATTAAAATTTTGGTGGAGATGAGGAGAATCGAACCTTATAAATAAGTAAAGTGCATATGTAAATAACTATTTCGTTCTCCTGTTAAATGTCGACTTAACCCTTTTCTTACAGCTTCCATTGATGAAGCTTTAGAATATCCATTATCAATTAAAAACTAAGCACATTCTTTAAGAGAAGAAAAACTTTTATCTAACTCTTTACAATAAACTCTCTTTGTCTAATCTCCTTCTTTAAACTATCTACCTTTACCAAGAATATTTTCAACTTTTCCTTTATTTTGATAAGGATTCTCAATTAAATTCCTCTTCATAAAAGAAGATAATGTTTGTTCACAGCAATTTAATATTTTAGAAGCCTATTTTATATTACCACTCTTCTAAAGAGTAATTTCAACTTCTTCAATGTCGAATACTTTTAAAGAACCCATTCCATCTTGACCACCTAAAGTTAAATTATAACCATTATCATAAGATGAAAATAGGTTAATATAATATCGCTCTCTTTCATCTAACTTCTCTTCTTCGCACTCTTCTAAAGTTTCAACAGAAAAATTTTCTTTTCCGTATTTCTTTATAGCAGCATCTATTCCAGTAATATTATCTTGATTAGCTCTTGAATAATGTTTGTACATTCGCTATTTTACAGTCATTCTTGTCTAACCAATATAAATCTTACCATTAAGAAGATTTGTTATCTTATAAATAAAAGCCATATTATACCTCCAGCAAATTAGCCATAAATATGTTGCCCAGTCACCACTACGTGGAAGTTTTGCTGCTGGTGACTTGGAGATGAGGAGAATCGAACTCCTGTCCAAACCCCTTCCTCAACTTCTTATCTACAAGTTTAGGATTCCCGACCCTGTTCTCTTTCTTCCACGCTCTTTCGGGACCACGAATGGTGGAGACGTATTGGTCATTGATACGAATGAGCTGTCACCAAGCCAGCTCACAGAATAAAGAATAAGTCGAAAGAGTTAAGAATTCTTCTTTATTAGTAAATTACGAAACTCTCATTAACGCTGCCGATTAGGCAGCAAGTGCATAAGTATTTGCGTTTATATTTAAGTTTGGCTAAAGGTGCCACCTACTTGCTTGAAGCGATTTCAAAGCCTGTCGAAACCTTTACATCCCCATTACTTACCGAGAGAAGGTTCATCAAGAGAACTCTGAACGCAACTTATCTTCTGAATAGAAAACGTCGATGTAGGCTTTACATCGACGACCTTAACACGAGTACCATTACATACCGCCTTAGTGCCGTCCTCTGAAAGCATACGAATTATATCGCCCTTCTTAGGTACATCACCTACAACTTCATAGTCATAAGTTCTGCCGCCAAAGATAAGCTGCTTATTTTTGAACTGAACTGTAACGAACATAATGTTCTCCTTTCTTATTAAAACTCGACGGTAAATACTCCGCAAAAGTGGTCGCGAAATGATTTTTCAATGATTGCTGACCCGTCATTATTGGTTACTCCGCTCGGATTCGAACCGAGGAAATGCCGGTTTTAGAGACCGGTGCCTTAAGCCCTCTTGGCGACGGAGTAATATGGTAAATCACGATAGAGGTCTTTGCCACCGTGGCTTTTATCGCAAGGAGTCGAACCTGCGTTCATATGCTAAGAATTTTTATGTATTGCTGTGTCTATCGTTGTGGTACTGCTGGGTGGACTCGAACCACCGACCTGCCTCTTATAAGGGGGCTGCTACTAACCGGCTGAGCTACAACAGTATAAAATTGACTTATTTTAACCACTCTTTTCTTGCATTTCGAGCGGAATTTTTATTCTTGGATTTGTAGGTATCAAGCTAACTATCACAATTTGGACAAATTAAGCGAAGATTTTCTTTGCAAGAATTAGAAGCATTTCCATCAATATGGTCTAATATAAATTTAAGTTCTTTATTATTCCACACATTCGGAAGTCCACAAATTGCACATTTACAATCCTATTCTTTTAAGATATAATCTCGAATAACTCCACGAATTGTTGTATCAACTTTCATTCCTGTGTCGCCTGTATTAAGCCACGCAGATATTTTTTCATTTCTACGAACTTCAATAAGATGCTACTAACAGTATCCTGTTTTATTATCAGAATACAGTTTCTTACCACAAGTTTTGCAAACTTTCATAGAATCACTCCAAAATGGCGGTGCGGGTGGGATTCGAACCCACGGGGCTTTTACACCACAGAAGATTTCAAGTCTACGCCGTTATGACCACTTCGGCACCGCACCATTATGTTGATTTTAAGGTCAATCAACCGCGCATCCAATCCTTGGTATTGTCAGTCGGGGATTGTATTTGCTATTATCCGAATTGGCGTGAGGGGAGGGATTCGAACCCTCGGACCGACTCATCGCCGGTCGGCGGTTTAGCAAACCGCTGGTTTAAGCCAACTCACCCACCCCCACATTAATAAACGCTGATAAGATAGTCTCTGTAAACGGCACACTTACCATGCTCAGTTACCATAGTATAGATGTGTTCATCAGTCCAAATATACTTATCACGATTCTTACGAACGTTCTTCGCATGAGTATCACAGAAATCAAGCTTACCAATTCTCTTAGTTGCTTCTCTGTGACAGATAGGACATTTTCTTGCGTATTTCATTATAACCCCTCCTTAATAAGTAGGGCAAGACACGATACATTTTAATGCCGGCTGCTCTCCCAGTTGAGCTATGGAAGCTGCGCTTCCAGCAGGACTCGAACCTGCAACAAGCTGGTTGAAATATGTACATTGACTTGCTGTTTGTGTCTTAAGTGGTGTGCCTGAGGGGACTCGAACCCCTGACCTACGGATTAAAAGTCCGCTACTCTACCAACTGAGTTACAGGCACATTTCAAATTCAAGACTCTCTACATTCTTTCCCAATATTTCAAGTATTGTATGTATAGATTGCTGTTAGAGCCTTATAATTAAAGCTAAGTTTAATATCAAGACAGTTTAAATACGACGCCATCGGCGTTTTAGGATTTGAACCTAATAGAAGAATTTACAACAAAAATTTTTCATTAACCTGTATATGTATTGCTGTAACTGCCTTAGTGGTCCGAGTGGGGAGACTCGAACTCCCAGCCTCATGCTCCCAAAGCACGCGCGCT
>JAZSHA010000248.1:0-33973 GCA_045533025.1 Oscillospiraceae bacterium | reverse complement strand
TTGTAACTCCAGTGCCAAATGATTTATTACGCTCTTATATTAAATTTGATGATTTTGATTATGTTTCAAATACTAACGTGCTTAAAGATTGTTGTGAAAATCATTTTTAGTATATGAAGGATTTATATAATAAGAGTACTGTAATCATAATTCCTGAGATAAGAAAGAGTAAATATCAGGAAAACTACTACGCTCAATCTTTATTCCCTGGAGTAATAATTTACAATAGGAAATTGCCGCAAGGTATAAACAATTTAGTTGATAATAATGCAACTGATGAATCAATTGCGGCGATAGATAGAGAGAGAGTAGTCTATTATCCTGTTGAAGTTATATATAATTCGCAATAGCACCCTCTCAAGGTAGTTTTTGCCAGCGATTATAGTTTAAGAATTTGTGATAAAACTTTTACAAATTCGCCAAGTGGAGTATATGAAAATAGTCCTAACTATTAGTTCTTGGAAAAATATTCTAATTCAGCTAATGTAAGTCAAGGTACTTTTGTCGCGGCAGTAAGACCTGTTTTCACAAAAGACGGTAATAATCCTATTGTTACTTTTAACGCCGGATAGGTTAGCTCATTAAAACTTTCTGTGAAGTTTTTAGATGTTGCAAAAGAGCTTTATACAGAGAGTGGTGAGTCCACTCCATTGCTTACATTGAGATTAAATTATGATGGTACAACAGATTATATTAAGGGAGAAGACGTAACTGTGAATGATGTTCTTCCAACATTCTCAACAAAGACAAAGAAGATTATTAAAGGCTGGTATCGCGGCGAAGTTCCGTCATACTTTAAAACAGTTGAACCAACTTTCCCTATTACCTTAAGAAAAGATTGGCAAGGAATTGGCGAACAAACTCCAAAGAACGACGCTGTTATAAAAATAAATGGATAGGACGAACTCGGCTTTAGAGTTGAGGAAATTACAGAAACATTCCATTGTCCAAATAACGACAATGTAGTAACAAAAACAATATAGGTGCCTGCTTATAGTGATGCAGGTTTTCCTCTTGACTATACTATCAAAGAAAAAACAATGCCAAGTGAATACTGGGTTTCAACTTCTTCAAATACAACAATGAATTTCAATTCTCCAAATAAGACTGCATCTTTTGTAAACAAATGGGTTGGTATTGATTTTACTGGTGGAGTTCAGCAAATCCAAAAGATTTATTCAAACAATAGTTCTTCATCTCCTTCTGGCGGTGTTTATAACGACCTATCAGATTTCTTAAATGGTTTAAGAGCAGGAGGTCCAGAAGAGACCAATTGGAATAGCTGGGTTGATGCAGAAATTCCGTAGATGCCTACAAATTCTGCAAGATTCTTCTTCTCACACTTTACCTACCACTATGGTAATGCAAGTCAGCTTGAAATAACTCCATTTGTTTCTTTGGTAATAAAAACAGCAAATAACGTAAGTAAATATTCTTTCCGTTATGAGATTTCTGATGGAACTTCAAGTAGTTTACATAGCGTTATTCCTTATCCTTATATAAGTTCTGTACTTGGAAATTCTCCCGCCGCAGCAAGTACTGAATTGCTTTGCCAATGGAGAGGAAGTACAATTCCGACAAGTAATACAGTACAAATAGTGAAGCCAAGAACTTCATTATATGCTGATGGATATGCAACTAAAGGCAATCTTGGTTATGGAGATGCTGTATTCAGAGAGAATGATAGTCCTACCGGAGCACCAAGAGGTATTCGTCTTAATTTTGATGGAGAAATTCCTGAGTTGTCAAATTACCTTATTTTATGTAAGGATAGAGCCTGCGCTGGTATGGATGGTCGTTCAGATTTTAATAATGGAGAGCTTATTAGCAGCCCTGAAAAAGTGAAGTCACTTTATCCTTATTACTACAAATGTGAAATTAAAACTGGCGCTACAGCTAATACCTTTGGAGTAATTAAAGCAACAGTAGTGTATAACCCTACAAAACCTGGACTAACAGAAGTTGATTCAGATTTCTATGCTTGGGCTCCAGCCTCTGTTGATGGAGTTAGTGACAATAACAGAAAATATGTTTATTATCAAGGTTCTAATAATGAACCAGACAATAATAATTATGGACAACTTGCAATGGGTAAGATTGAATATAATTTCTTGCAAGTCTTCAAACCTTTATTAAATCAAGGTGGTGACTAAAAATGAGTAACCCTTTAACAAAACAGTAGATATTAAATCTTGTCCTTAATCACCTGACTTCTACTGAAAGTAGAGAAAATTTTTGGCAAGAAATGATAAGTGGGTTGCATATTAACGACCCAGTATATTAGTCAGAGGAGTCAACCTCCTCTGACGTTCTTCAAAATATTTTTCATAACATTGATTGGGATATGTTAAACAATAATGAATATGGAGAAGATGAATTTTTTAATGATGAAAATCATGGACTATATACTTCCTTGAAAGAGGAATTAAATACAATTCTTGAAGCAAGTAATGATTACAAGAGAATGGACTTAATCAATACAGAAGGGAAAAAGAACTGGTGGACTAATAGTTATTGGAATGAGTCAGTTGCAAAATTGTTACAAATTCTTGCATAGAGAATTGACCCTCAAAACATTATCAACTATGAGAAGTCTGGATTGCTCATAGAGCTTATTGACCCAGAGGGTAAAATAGATACAGAACATCTCCGCGGCGGCATCTCTGCTCATGGAGCGAAAGCGGAATTACGTATTATTGATATAATGGATGCTGATGCGGGTAACAGTTTTGAAGGAGAAAATGACACATATTGGTATGGAGATTTTTACAGCTCTATTTCTTTTTCTTATATTGTTAATGATGTTGAGCATATCTCTACTTTAACAGACGTCTTGTTTACAGAAGAGGCTGATACAGTTCTTTCTAAAATAAGAAATGAAGAAGAAATTACCTCTGCTGAATATAAGAATCTTCTTCTTATTCATAGTGAAGAAAATAGCGGACTTATTTATAGCGGTACTATTGAAGCAGATATTGGCAACCTCCCTGAGAAAAGAGTTCTTGTAAAAATGAGAATCCCTGATGCGGCGGAGCATTATCGCTTTAAGGTCGTAAAGAATCCATGGGTAATCCCTTGGTATAACTTCGATGCAGAAACCTATTCCTATGTCAGAGGAGAAGATAAGAGAGTAAGTGCTTTAACTGATTCAAATAAACTTGATTTTACAAGAGAGCAATCAGAACAACTATGCCGTTGGATTCGTCTTCTTATGCCTCGCTATAAGCGTAAGGTTGAAGTTGAGGACTTGAACCGTAACTTCTGGGTTATCGGATAGGTACTTGCAGGAATTAGTGCCGACCTTTTTGATGAAGATGGACCAATTCAATCAATGATTAAAGGCTTGTTAAAAGAAATTGGCGAGCTGTGGGAGAATATGGTTTACCTTTGGGCGGCATTGGCTTTGTTATCACAAGATAAATTTTACTCTTAGACTCATGATGAAATTGTTTTTATTCAGTATGATAGTTTAAGACCTTATCTTAAGTATGACAATATAACAGATATTCAGACTCAAGGCTATGTTGATGCAATTAATTCAAGATTGAACTATTTATTACAGAAATATCCTGAGAAGAATCTTTGTATTTTACCTATCATTAGATTGAATAATTATGAAAAGAATTACTATGCTTAGGTATGGTATCCTGGCATCTGGTTCTATGACCGCAATATTGATAATGACTGGGAACACGTTTTATTCCCTGGCAGCAGCGGCGTTATAATTAACTTAGAAGACTACAATGAATACATATATGGTCTTTATGAGTAGGAAGAAACTTATTCCTATATAACACCATTGAAATATTCTGAAGATGTTATTTCAGATAACGAACTAAGATACTATGGTCTTGCAAGAGATGAAATAGTATTGGACTGCAATCTCTATGAAAGAGAGGGCGAACGTTGGGAAAGAAGAGTTGATTTGAATTGTAATATTAATCTTTACGATTTAGCAAGAAAGTTAGTGACTTCTGAAGATGAAAATCATTACATCTATAAGTTGACTTATAGCTATGATGGAACTACTCCTGCATCAACAATTTACAACATTCTTACCGATGAAGAGGAATCTCCTTTGGACAATCAAGACCCATAGACAGCAGTAATAACTAAGGGATACTATCAAGGAGAACTACTTAGTACTTCAAATGATGTATCAAAGGTTATTTATGATATCTATGTTTTGCCAAGTGCTACTCTTAAACCAACAACTATGACTTTGGAAGAAATCTTGGCACAATATACCACTGCATCCTGTGCGCAAATGAGAGCAGAAGATGAAAAAGTTCTCACTAAAATTATTGATAACTTTGTAGATTATAATACTCTTCCCGCAGAGTTCTGGACTTAGGAACGTCTTGGCAGATTTTCTGCTCCGGCTTTATTCTTTGGTAATAATGGACAGGACGTTAATTATACAAGAGAAAATGCTATTCATAGTTTCTACAATCCTTCTGAAAGAGCTTATCCAACACAAGAGGATTGGCAGACACAAAACCAAAAATATTTCAGAATGAGCGGAAATAAAAATCTCGAATCAACAATTCTTTTTGTCGAAGGTAGAAGAGGAACTGATTATTCAAGTGATTTAACATCGGGCGCTGACCCAGAGCAATACTTCCCTTATGATGGTAATAATACAGACGGATTGACGATGAGCTTTAATGAAAACGCAAGTGTTCGTTCAAGTTCAACTGGAGCTGTAATATCACTACCTATAAAAGGACAAAGAGCTTCTGGTTTCTATCCTATGCACAAATCAGTTAATTTACCGATGTCTACTGTCCATACTACATATAGCGATGCAAACAGAGATTTGGATGCAGGAAGTTATATTAAAAACGATGATACAAGAGTTCCTTATGCTGCCGCGGCAACAGAGGATGTTGATTCATTTAAGAGATGGTCAGCACTTTCAGGAGCAGGTGGCGAGCAATGGCTCGTAGGAATTAAAAATGGAGAAACTGCCTTCACTCCCGATAACTGGCTTGTTGTGAAAGTAGAAGAGAGTTGGTTAACCCATGTTAAACTTTATGATGAAAACTTGGGCGGCTATACTGGATTCGAGAAATTCTGTTTTTAGGGTGGTACTTATTCAGAAGAAGAAGTTCATACTTAGCTTGCAAGAAGAGTAGCTTAGGAAGAATATGAAGCTTCTGCTGACCATACTGTAGGACATATAGCTGGAGCTATAAAAACTCGTTTTGCCGCGGCAGGAATTGACAATTATGATTTGACTACCTGGTATTATGCACAAGCAATAATGCATGGTGGTTATGATGATTGGTATAAAGATTAGTGTCATATGTATAATGTTGATTAGTCTTCTTATCTTGTTAAAGCAGAAGCTGCATTGGCAAGCTTTGGTAAGGAACCTCCATATACGGGACAGTCAAGTCACGGAATCAAAGACCCTGAAGGTAATACTTTCTCAAATCGCCTATTCATTTCTGGAAACATAGTAACAGGATTGAGAGTTTATGTATTCGGTCCTAATTAGCTTTATTCTCGTAGAGGTTATTATAGAAATGCTAATGGACACTGGACTGCTCAAACAGTTATAAATGAAGAGACTACAAATGGAAATGTTGATGAGATTAGAGCAAACTATACAATTGTATCAAACAACAAGAGAGAAGAGAATTTTGAGAAATATAAGTCAAAATTTAAGGCTCGTTTACTTGATGCAGGCTATTATAATCCGTCTTTGGATGATGAATTATTTAATAGTTACTCTGTTAATTGGCAAGACATAGGATAGGATTATCCATGGGATATTCCAAGTTAAAATGAGGTGAGAAAATGAATATTGAAAAATGGTTACATTACCTCAAATCAATAACAAACTTAAAGGTTTTAATTAATTCTCTTAATCTCACTCCTGAGACAGAAGCAAATTTTTGGAAGAATCTTCTCGCTACACTTCGTAGCGAGGAGTCTCCCATTACTTTTGATGAAGAGACTGAGGATAAGGATGAAAGCCTATTTGGCATTATTATCAATAATATTGATTTAGAAGATATGCCCGATAGAGACGTATTAGTAAGTGCTCTCTATGAAAACTTAAAGGCTTTGTGTATTCAAGAAGAAAATGATTCTTTTTGGAACGAGTCTTTGTAGAGATTAATTAATTTCTTTATTATAAATATAGAAGCGAGTGATAAAGTTCTTATTGACAATGGTAGCCAAGAGAAAAATATTACTGTTAGTACGTTAAAAGAAGCTGACGCAGGTAATAATTTCCCAGAGTTTCGTAATGATACAGAGAAATGGGTTATTCCTTGGTATAACGTTGATGCAAAGAATTATGATGAAGTTCGTAGAAGAGATGAAGTTATTGATATATTAAAGAACTATAATAAGTTACAATATACTCGCAGACCTGACAATAGCGATGATGAAGAAAGTGATTTAACCCTTGATAAATGGATTAGATTACTCATGCCCCAATATGGACGAAGAGTTGAGGTTGAAGACTTAGACCGCAATTTTTGGGTAATTGCTCAGACTATTGCGGCAATTAGTGCATATCTTTTCGACGACGACTCTCCAATTCCTAAAGTATTGGAAGGAATGACAAGAGAGGTCTCAGAAATTTGGGAAAACATTCTCTATCTGTGGACTGGTATTGCCGCGATATCTTAGAATGATACAAGTGGTTTATAGATTATCACTCTTCCAATTCAGAAGAGAGTGGACGACCATGACAGACAATATGATTTTATTGACGAATTTGATTGGTACGATTATACTATTGATGACAAATCAATTTCTATTACAAGAGCAAACACTTTTAATAGTGAAATTATTCGTCATATCAGTTATTTAACTGATTAGTATTATGGAAAAGATTTGTGTGTCATTCCGTATATCAGAATTAATAACTATAAACACAATTGGTATTGTGGAGAATGGTATCCTGGAGTATATCTATACAATGCGACTACTAAAACTTGGAGCGGCAAATCATTTAAAGAAAAAATAGGAGACGAATTAAAAGAAATTGTAATTTCTCCTCAATATGAAGAAGTTGTGAATAAAAAGGGAAGATTCTCTTCTAATATATACGCTTCTAAACAGCTTCCAAATGGTAAGCTTCTATGGTCTTATCCTTTCTCTGACCTGCCATCTGTTGAAGCAAAAATACGAGCACTTCTTTATGGCTGTATTAGAACGGTTCCAGCAGTCGATTGTCAAGAAACCGAAAATGGACCAGAGGTTCAGAGTATTGTATTATCCATATATGACGCGGCGGCGCCAATGATTTCAGATAATACAAAAGTTGGTTCTTATTCAAACAATACATTAGAAGATTCTGATGTAATAACCTTTACTTATAATGCAAGTGCTGTTCCTGCGCGCCCATCAGAGCATACTTTAAATAGTAAATCAGTTTAGATTGATAAGCCTGGATACTACATGGGAGAGCTTGCTTCTTGGAAAGGAAAAACCGCATCAGTAATTGAGTCTGAAAACTTGTTTAACACTGAAGCATATGTTTTAAAGATTGGTAACTATCTTCCAATAGACGGTGGAGAGTTTACAATGGCATCAGTACAAGCAAGTGGTCAAAAGTTTATGTACACTTCTATGAGAGGTAATGTTACAAAAACTACCGCCTCATCAGCATTATCAAGTGCTAATACAAAATATTATCGTTTTAGATGGGATACTTATAATGGACATAATGATAAATCATATGACCAGCAAATCACAAGTAGAACTGACAACACAATTTGTTATTCAACAGCACCAGAAGTAATGCCATGTGTTTATCCGACAAAAGAGCATATGAGATATGATGGACTCGTAGCCGCAAAGAAATTCTTAACGGTTAACAATCTTTATAAAGACCCATGCTTTATTATCACTTCTGTTGGTTTAACTCCTTGGCAAGGATAGGGTAGAACCGGTCATGACATCTATTGGGATAGTGCTTTCATTCCGGCAATTTATTTCTACATTCCTCATATAGATACAATTACTGAAGGACACAGTAGTGAACCAGGATATGACGTTGCCGAATACGTCGAAGCATATAATAACCTTTCTCCTATTTCTTTACATACTGATAAAGCTATGGATGCTAATAACGGAGAGCATACTTAGTCTGGTATTATTACTGTAAATCAAGGAGACACAACAAAAGAAATTGGTAAGATAGTTTTCTGTGGAGACGTAGAGAGATTTGAAGGATATTTTAATAATTATAATTGTATAGGTGGAACTACTTATCTTTCAGATGGTAGCCGTTGGAGATAGTTCTTTGTAATTAGTGATAAGAATGAAGTAAATGCTAAGAATACTTGTCATAAAAAAGAAATCAATGGTGGCGCGGCAATGTATCCAGATGGACGTACTAAATATACTGCAACATTTGAGCCTGTATTTGAAGGAGTTGTAAGATATATAGACGTTATTAGACATTAGAAAAATGAAGGAGCAATACCACTTATTGATTCTCAAATTTCTAAGGTCTCAGAAGCGTCTGTAAAAATTGATTCCTCTGGATATCAAGTGCTAAAGGACGAAACAGTTTCTCCTCCTGTTTATATAGGAAAAATAGTTGATACGGCAACCAATGCTAATTCTTATGATTCAAAGCCAAACATTGCAAAGAATAATTCTATTGCAGGTTTTTAGTAGAACTTAAAAGATAACGGAGAGATTGATGTTGCAGGTTCAGCTATTTACAGTAAAATCGCAGAACTTGGTAATGGAGGAAAAGATGCACGCTATTTCTACGGTGGTACCTCTTTGTATTGGGGTCAGGTTTGCCAATTTAAAAAGGAAGATTAATAAAACATTTGACTTTTTTGAAATTTTTTGATATAATAATAGTAGTTCAATGAAAAGGAGGAACTACGCAATGGAATTTAATGTTCGACAGAAAAATATTATTGCGGCAAATGATAAAAATATCCTCTGTTTAGCGTGCGCCGCAGCAGGTAAAACACGCACGCTTATCGGTAGAATAGAACGACTTTTGGACGAGGGCGTTGCGCCCTCTTCCATTGTCGCCTTTACATTTACTAATCAGGCGGCGGAGGAAATGAGAAAGCGTTTGGGAGATAAGTGTGGAGATATGTTCATCGGTACTATCCATTCTTATGCAAATAAGATTTGTGGTATCGGTAATATTGATACATACGATTATATCAGAACAGAACGCTTCGATAAAATTATTGAAAAGGCTATGACTGTACCGTGGGAAAAATATCCGGCAGTTAAATACTTATTTGTAGATGAGTTTCAGGATACGGACCCAATCCAATATAGTTTCATTACAAAGATTCCCGCAGAAAATCGTTTCTATGTAGGAGATGAAAGACAGTTTATCTATTCTTTTAGAGGAGCAACAGACCGCTTCATTCGTGAGCTGGCAACTGATGATAACTTTAAAAAGTATCCTCTTGTAGACAACTACCGTAATCCTCCCAACATTTTAAGATTCGCGGACGAGTTTCTTAATTCAATGCCAAAAATTTCTCCCTGTGCTGTGCCGGCAAAAATTAAGTCAGGCTTCCTTGATGAATGCAGCTTTAGGGACGCGGCTGAAGAAATGACTTGGACAGAAGATTGGACAGGGTGGACAGTTCTTTGTAGAACAAATTCAGAGGTTGAAACCGCACAGGAATATCTTGATTCTAAGAATGTAAAGAATCTTATTGTTAAACGTGGAGACCTTGACCTTGACCAGATGGGAGATTTACTTAATCGTAATGCTGTTAAAATTATGACAGTCCATTCTGCAAAAGGTCTTGAATTTGATAATGTAGTAGCAGTGGGATGCAAGACTTTCAATGAAGAAGAAAGAAGAATTTGCTATGTTGCCGCAACCCGTGCTATGCAATCTCTTTATTGGTGTCCATCAATTCGTACCTATCGCGGCAAAGCAAAGAACAAATCTCATCTTGCTGGTAACGTTTTCTCCAAAACAGAAAAGAAGACTATTCAATTCTGAGGGGTGGAGTAAATGGAGTTTGTTACTATCTATGAAAATGAAGAATAGAAAGTAATGATGCCAAAACTGATTGCAGATGAACTTACGTTCAGAGCAAACAATCAAAAACAATTATCTCAAATAGAGTTTGAAATGATGACGCAGGACGTGTTAACATATGTCGAACCTTTATTTGATTTAAAAGGTAAGCGTGTCATTTCTACATCAAAAGCTATGATATTGAACCGCGGCAAGATGGCGGCGATTACAAATATTTATGACCCGTTAACCGATGCAATTTTAATGATAAGTGAAGCATTTGACCTCACTGAAAACGAAGTTACACATGACTGGAAAGTTGATATGGAGATTTTAATTAAACTCTATTATAAAACTCAAAGTGAACAGAAATGTGTAGCACATTTTTACGATGTAAAAACCAATGGAGTCTCAGGTTTTATAGCTTTAGAACTGCAAGATAATATCTTAATTCTCCCACTGATTCTTAACGAAAGTGGGGAAACTTAGAGACTTTATTGAGTTTTATTACATAAAATTGTAGCGTTTTTTGCTACAAAATGCGTGTTCCCCTATAGCTCGTATAGAGCGAAAAGGAGGAATTATAAATGAATAAATTTTTAAAGATGGGCATCGTGCTTCTTACAGCTATGATGCTCTGGGGTTGTACTGAAGCTCAGGCAGCAAACGCTCCAGAACTTGAAACAAGTACAATCACAACAACCGTAACTTCTGAAATTACTACAAGTACTTCAGAAACTACAACATCCACATCCACAACTTCTATCAGTAGCACATCCACAACGACTTCAACCGAAGCAACAACAAAATTAACGACTTCGGAAAAAGCGAACGAGACATCTCCAGTTGCCGAGGAGAAGTCAGATAACCCTGCACCGGCAGAAACAATAACAGAAACTAAGACAGAAACTATAACAGAAGCAGAACCAGAGACCACTGCTCCAACAGAAAGCAGGGTCTTTGTTGTTTATAAGCCTTCTACTCATTATATTCATAAGTCAACCTGTCATTGGGTTGATTCAACTTGTTATGAAATTACAAATACTGATGGATTAGAATGTCGTAAATGTTCAGAATGTAACCCAGATTTAGAAATTATTACCCCTTATAAGCCTACTTCTGATGTTGCAGTGACAACTACAGGAATTAGCGACAGCGACTATACCTTACTTTGCAAGATTGTTGCAAGTGAGTATGGTGGTATGGCAGATGTATATGAGAGAGCAAAGATTGTTGCTTCAGTAATGAACCAGGTTAAAGACCCACGCTTCCCTAACACAGTAGAAGGTGCGCTTGATAGGTCATGTGCACCGTGGGGATTTAATAAGTATGCAGAGTACTTCTGCGGCAACTCGGTTCACTACAGCTCAATGTCAGATGCCGTAGACTATTACTTAAACAATCCAGACCTGTTCGCAAATTGGACTTGTAATAGTTGGTGGGGAGATGGTAAGTGGAACCATTTCTACACCGCATAATACCCATAGAGAAAAGATATGTGATTGATTTGGCACATCAATTGCGTAAGCAAGAAATACCCAAGGCAAAAACAGAAAATATCGAAATGGGAACACGCAACAGAAGGAGTAGCCTTTAAGGCTACTCTTTTTTCGTTATCTTGACTTTTTTTCAAATTTTTGATATAATAATAATAGAAAAAAATTTAAGGAGGAAATCAAAATGAATTTGAATTTTATTAAAGACACAATCGAAGACAAGTGGGACGACTCTATGGGCTGCGGCGGATTGATTTTAATTATCCTGTTCGTACTTGCTATCGTCTTTGGCATTTGTTGCCTGAGTTGGTGGATTGAGTGGCTTCTTTGGGGAGCAATTATGGTCAAAGTTTTCGGTCTGCCTGCACTTACTTTTTGGCAGATGGCAGGACTTGACATTCTCTTAAGCATGCTCATCCCTCATTCTACAAGTTCTTCTAAAAGCGAAGACTGAGGTGAATTAAATGGCAACCTATATAATTGCAGATTTAAAACTGTTTAACAATGAATAGAGAGAGCGTCTCGGCTATTCATCATTTGAGTAGATGAACGCCGCCATTATTAAGTCATGGAATAAGACTGTTAAACCGGAGGACAGCGTTATTATCATGGGAGATAATGGTGACGGAACTCTTGAACAGATGAAAGGAGTAATTTCTCAGTTAAATGGAGAAAAGACTGCAACATCTAAACACTTGAATGAAAAGTTTTCAAAAGCTGAATGGAGAGAAATCGGCTTCAAACATTTTTGGGGCGTTAGTATGTTTAATACTTTGCCTGATGGAAGAGAAGTTCTTTATATTATTAAGCCGATTATAAATATCAATGTCTATGAACAGGACTATGCTCTGCTTATTGTTGACAGTGAAAACCCTATCGAAGGAATGATTGACGGAATTAAACTTACTGCCGACGCGGCGAAATGGGGATACTCTCCTCTTGATACTGAGAAATTATTGACTCTCTATGAGAACATGAAGGCTTTCGACTCAATGGAAGAGACAGAAACACGTTCGGAAATTAAGGAAGAAGGAGAAGAATAATGAACAGACTTGAAAAGGCAAAGGAAATTATAAAGGAAAATTTTTCTTTATATGATTGCGGGTTATTTAATACTCGTAATATGGCTGGAGATACAATGAGTACAATTTATGATGAAGACGGGCTTACTATCGATGTTTGTTATTACTGGTCTTACTTTGAAGTTTTTGGTTTAACAGACGAAGAGTTTAACGAACTCAGAAAGTTTTATGCTTATCTTCAACATTCATAGGAGGATAAAGACGAATGAAAGTAATACTTGTATAGCATACGCCTACACCACTTTATACTGTAGCAGAAGCCGCGGCAGTTTGTTATGATAGCGAGCCAAGCCTTCAAATTGTAAAGGGTTGTATTCGTTCAGGGCATACTTCTGTCCTTGAGCACGCATCTTTTACTTTCCGTATTGAAGGAATTTCTCGTAGCTGTTCACATCAGATTGTGCGCCATCGTATGGCTTCTTATTCTCAGCAGAGTCAGCGTTATGTTAAGTATGATGACCTTGACTGGGTAATTCCTGATTATGGAATTGATGGAGGATATGCTCGTCATGCTTGTGACATTATGCTCAATGCTTACAAGGAAATGACTGACGACGCAAATCCTGGTTTCCAGAAATCTACAATCGACGCAGCAAGATGTGTACTTCCTAATGCAACACCAACGGTTATTTATGTAACAATGAATATCCGTGCTCTTATGAACTTTTTTAATGAGCGTCTTTGTGCAAGAGCTTCTAAGGAAATTCGTGAGGTTGCTAAGGCAATGGTCGAAGTAATTCTTGACGCGGATACTATAAGCAAGGAAGAGAAGGAGATTTTCAAGACAATTTTCGTACCGAAGTGCGAAAAGTTTTCTATCCACGCTTGTCCTGAAAGAGAAGGCTGCGGCAAGTATAAGCCTCTTAAGGAATTCGTATGGCGAGCAAAAGGACGTTGGATAGGTATTAATGAATGGGCTCAAATGCATGATAGCAAACCATCTGGTTTTGTTGGACCTGCTTACTTCTGGTGTTCAGAATGTGAAGGAGCATTTCAGGAGAAAACGAAGTACTGTCCAGATTGTGGAGCTGAAATGAAACAGGAGGGATAATATGCAGTGGTGGCTACTATTCATTATAGTAGGTTCACTGTGTGCAATTGGTTTAGGACTCTTCGTCGGTAAGAAGGAGAGTCCTTCCAAATATTCCGAAACCTTTAAAAAAGAAGTTGAAAACTTAGGCAAGCAATTTAGTAAAGAAAATTAGACACGTATTGATGAAGAGAGAAAGAAGGTTGAATAGAGTCTTAAAGAGTATATAAATAATTGTGAGATACAAAGATAGAATAGTCTTGCCGCCCTGCAAAAGGCGTAGGATAATTTACATGCAAGTGAAGAACACTATAAGATACGAATGAAGGAACTGGAAGAACAAATTGTTCAATCAGTAAATGAGAAATCAAAGAATGAAGCATTACAACTTTAGGGAGTTGTTGACTTCTATGAAAATCGTCGTCAAGAAATTTACACAGATTTTGAAGCATATCAAGAGAAGGTAAAAGCAAGACGAGAAGAACTTGAAAAGGTTCTTAAAAGAGAAGAAGCAAAACAGCAAGAAATCATCGAACAATATAAACGAGCAGAACAAATTAAACAAGACAAAAATTTCTATCGAATAGTCCTCTCCGAAGAAGTTTAGGAAGATGTTAAAAAACTCAGGAAAATTGCAGGAGAATTACATGACCCAACTATTATTTATAAACTCATTTATAAAACCTATTACGAGAAACCTTTCACAGAGATGGTCGGACGAGTAGTATCAAATGACGCGGCGGCTTGTGGTATTTATAAGATAACGAATCTTGAAAATGGAAGAAGCTATATCGGATAGACGAGATAGGCTTTTAAAGAACGCTGGCGCACCCATTTAAAACGAGGAGTAAAAGCAGAGCCGGGTACATAGAACAAGCTTTATGCGGCAATGTGGGAAGATGGTGCAGAGAATTTTACCTTTGAAGTTCTTGCTACTTGTTCGGTTGATGAACTTAATCAAAAAGAACGAGAATACATAGCTCTATATCATGCTGATACATGGGGCTATAATGGAACAGGAGGTAACTCATGACTGATTTTTACAAAAAGATAGTGGATTGGTATAATGATGGCGGTGGTTGCGGATACGGCATAGCTTGTCAGACTTCTACGGAATTTGATAATTATAAGAAAGACATTTTAACTTATTTGGAAAACCACTGCGGAATAGATGTTGAAGCTACATTTTCAATGGACAAGATTAAATTGTACAGAATTGGTAAGGAATATGGCTCTATTGATATCGTAAAAAGATAGCCCGACCCCAAGGTTAAAACAGATTCTATGTCTTCTTCACGAAGAATGGAAATGTTGCGTGAACGGAGAGATATTGCTCGTGGTAGAAGAGCACAAATGGGAATCATCGATGACTTTAGAGACCCCCTCACAGACGAAGAGGTTAACAATGTTATCCTTCCCCTTTTGAATGTTCCACCTCTTACTGAAGACCAAGTAAATCATTTAGTTGAAGCGACTAACAATGCCCGCCTCTATTCTTAATAGGGGTGGGTTTATTTTATAATATAGCAATAATTCTTCTAAAACTTTGCCAAAAGTTTGTAAATACTTTTTTAGACGAGGGAAAAGTCACACCTACTTTATTTAAGAGAAAAGTATTTCTCGATTGGGCGGCTTAAGGTCCAATTTATTTCTTTATATAAAGGGGTGAATTAAATGAGCACATATAAGAAGACAGGTTTCAATGGAGTAGATTATGCGGTACCTTCACTTCCGGGCTGGCATCCAGACCCTGTACCATTCCCACCTCCTCCATCACCACCTAAGCCAGGTCCTGTACCTCCTCCATGCCCAGTTCCTCCACCACCTCCAATTGATTGGGATGTATACCCATACTACCCACCATATCCATACGAGTGGATTGAGCCCGTGCCAATGCCTCCAATTCCTGGTAAGCACCCTCGTCCATGCCCTCCACCACCTCCACCATACATTCCTCCTTACCCATGTCCAAAACCTGAGAAGGTAGATGAATGCTCAAAGAGATTGGCAAAACTTACTCAGAAGACTAAGACTTTAGTTCAGATGATTAAGGACTTTGAGGGCAAGAACCGTCCTGTTATTATCACAATCGGTCCTAATAGCTACCAGTTTGGTACTGAAAACATCACCGATTTCGATGGACAGGCAGCAAAGGGTATGTATGCAAACCTTATCAGTGGAGACCCAATTGAGGAGCTTGAAGAAGGTACATACACAGTTGACAGCACTAATACAAGAGTGGCTCTTAAGAACCCAGTTGATTTGCTTCAGTCTGAGCTTGCAAGAGTTCGTAAGGAAATCACTTTGGTTACTGCTGCAATTAACGAGGAGATTACTCCTGAACCAGCACCTAACACCAATCCTGGCGTTCCTGGTACTGACGAAACTTAATTTGTTATGTTCTTAGAGAGAGACTTCTTGTCTCTCTCTTTTTATTTAATACTTGACTTTTTTAAAATTTTCTGATATAATAATAATATCGAAAGGAGATGAAAGAGATGGTAAGTCCAAGCAGAGTTTTAATGGAGAATGTTCTCAAATCCTCTTTCAATTTAATGTTGACAACAGTGAACAGATATGGGGAAGAGCATGAGAGGAATTTTAAGAAAAACAAAAAGAAATTCTTCAAAGAAATCAATCTTGTCGAATGCGTCGTATCAATGGTAGAGAAATATCCTCCGTCTGAAATGGAGCTTGACGTCTTCTACATCAAACGCGATGGCAAATCCGTCTGGATAAAAATCAAAGAGGGCGGCAGAGAAGCGTGGATTGATTGACCAAAATGCAGCTCATTTGCGATTAATCGCAGCTCATTTGCAGCTCATTTGAAATCGGAGGAAAAATGGAGAAAAATATTTTTGCAAAGCTAAATGAAAGAAAAATATCAGAAATTAAAGCTGATATTGACTGGCTGCTCGAATCATATGAAGAGAACAAACGTGAACTTGAAGAGTATCGCGCACAGACTCGTAACGATGCAATCATTAAAGAGAAAAACGAGCAGATTGTTAAACTTGAAGCAAAGTTACATGAATACCAAGTGAAAGAGTGGGACATTGTTGATTTTGGTTTCTCAGAGGAAGAGCTGAAAGAAGCTGGAGCCTGGGCAGAGGAACATTATAAAACCAGTGGTCACCATGGCGGCGCGGCAGGTGGAAACTTTTCTTATATTATTATACCAACTGGATTGGGAATAATCAAGGAAGTGAAATGTTCTTGCGGCGCGTCACATACAATTCAGGACCTTATGTGAAAGGAGAATAGTTGTGAAAACTTTAGCAAAATTGTGGCTTATTGCTATCTTTGTTTTAATTGTTGTAATTGTCTTTTTCATTTGTCCTGTTGGACTGATGATTATTTCAATTGTTAAATGGAGCATTGGCTACTTCTTAACAGGGTTGATTTGGCTTATTACAAGTGTAGCACTTGTGGTATTTGAAGAAGATGAAGTAAGAAGAATAATTAAGGAGGAGTTTAAGAAATGAGATATAAGATTGAATTACTTGGACAGAGAGACTGTGTAAACTTCTGTCAGAAGGCGCAGGATATCGAGGCAGATGTTTCTCTTATCACTAAGAACGGCGCATATCGTGTAAGCGCGAAGTCTATCATGGGCTGCATGCTTGCTTGTTCTGAGTGGGGCGACGACGTTTGGGTTGAGTCTGATGCTGAAATCTATTCTATTTTCGAGAAGTGGATTAACACTGAAGCAGACGACGGCAACTTTATTCACGAGTGATGTTTTATGTTATCGTGCACTGCCTTGATTTTATTTCTTGCTGGCTACGTTCTAAGAGAAATCAGGTTAGAAATAAAGGAGAAAAGATATGAAAGATGGGAAGATAACTTTAAATCGCGCCGTTAAATGTTATGAACCTTGCCGCCTTAGTCCAGAGGATGACCGCTATGGTCGTTCTGAGGCTTTTTATAAAAGATATGGATTTCACTTTGAAGAGGTCTGGAATCTCGATGGCGAGACGGCGTATTTTATTCTTATAAGACTTGTTCAGCTTCGTCGCGTTGGTGGCGGTGGTTGTCCGGGCAAATTTGCAAGAGGAGTAGGGGATGAGCCATGGGCACCATCTGACGCTGATTTTAAGCGTTGGAATACTCAGCTTGACAAGATGATAAGGGGATTCTATCTTTATTGTAGTAAGTTTTTCCTTACCGAAAAAGAGCAGAAGATTGTCAACAAGGCAAAGAAATTATTCATAGAGAATTTTGAAGCCTTGTGGTATTGAGGTGGAAATATGGGAGATTATGTAGCTACATATAAAGGACTTCCTGTTTTTACCGCAAACGTAGGTGAAGGAGGAATCACTTCATATGATGAATTCGCTCAAGCCTTGCGTGAAACCATTTATAACTTAAGAAATATTAAGACTTGGATTGAGTGTTGGTATGACCCTTTTGAAATGAAGGCAAAAGTTATCGTCATTCAAGATAAGTTTATTACTATTGATAGAATGACAGTTACGCATGATGAATATGGAGAACGACAATATAACTTTCAGAGCAATAAATATTTGAATAAAGATGCAAAAGAGATTGCTGTTTTTTATATTGAAATCAATAGATTTTTAAGTCCAATGACCGATGAGTCTTATATGAAACTGGTTAATTATATTTTACCAGAGAAGAAAGAGGAAGAAAAGAAAGAGGGAAAAACGCTTGTTGCATTAAGATGTCCTTCTTGCGGCGGAGCAATTAACCCCGAAACAATGACTTGTGATTACTGTGCTACAAAAGTAGTATGGAGATAAAGGAGGAATTATAATGGGTGACGATAAGCTTTTATATCCTAAGAGCAAATTCAGATTCCATCTGACTAAACTCAGAAGAGTTGAAGATGAAGAGGGCGATAAGAGATTTGTGGTAGTAAGTTCTGAAATCATTCAGGGCAATGGAAAGCAATTCAGAGAATCTCTTTATGGCACAGACACACATATTGAGGTTGTTACTGAAAAGCCTGACCACTTCAAGCTCAATCAGATTTATATGCTGGCAACTCGTGACGTTGTTTGGCTTTGGGCAGAGGAGGCTTAAGCATGATTAAGGTTTTTATTTCTCAGCCAATGCAGGATAGACCACAAGATGTTATTCTCAGAGAAAGAAAAGCCATTGAAGTTATTATAAAAACCATGTTTACTGGGCAAGATGTATACTTTATTGACTCCTTTATTCAAGGAGCAAAAGATGTAAACCCCTTGTTTTGTCTTGGTCATTCTTTAATGGCTTTGTCAAAGGCTGATATAGCTGTGTTTGCCCCAGGCTGGTATAAGTCAAGGGGTTGTAAGGTTGAATGGAGATGTTGTGTAGAGTATGGTATCCGTACCTGCACTATTGACTATGATGACTTAAAGGAGGTCGCAAATGATTGGAGCAGTAATAGGGGATGTAGTAGGCTCTCGCTTTGAGTTCCGAAATCACAAGGATAAAGAGTTCCCTTTATTCACACAGTCTTGTAAGTGTACTGATGATACAATTATGACGGCGGCTATTGCTCTTGCAGTAATGGACCATAAGGAACACAACAGACCTCTCGATGAAGCGGCTGTTCATTGGATGCGCAAGGTCGGTCAGCCTTTCAAAAAGGCAGGATATGGCGGCAGATTTGCACAGTGGATGTATAGTGAGAATCCACGTCCATACAATAGCTGGGGTAATGGTGCAGCTATGCGTGTATCTGCCTGTGCTTGGGCGGCAGAATCTATGCAGGAAGCCTTACTTATGAGTGACAAGGTTACTGGTGTAACTCATAATCATCCAGAGGGACTTAAGGGTGCGGCGGCAGTAACGGCTGCTATTTTCTTGGCTCGTGAGCAGAAATCCAAAGAGGAGATTAAGAAGTATATAGAGGAAACTTTTTCTTACTTTTTTGACTTCACTATTGATGAAATAAGACCAACCTATCGGTTCAATGAGACCTGTCAGGGAACAGTACCGCAGGCTTTGGAATGCTTCTTTGAGAGTGAGGATTTTGAAGATTGTCTGCGTCTTGCAATTTCCGTCGGCGGAGACTCTGACACTCTTGCAGCTATTGCTTGTAGTGTAGCAGAAGCATATTATGGCGTTCCGTGGAATTTAAAGCTGGAGGTAGATAAGTATTTACCACTTTCAATTCTTGAAATTCTGGAACGTTTTGAACAGAAATACCCCTGCACATATCTATAATCCTTTGCCGCCCAAGGGCGGTAATTTTTTTATTTAAAAAGTCTTGACAAATTCTAAAAATTTTGTTAAAATCACGTGCGCGCCCGCGCGTATATTTAAATAGTATAAAATCAGCAGAAATTTTAAAGATTAAAGTAATTGACTTTTTTCAAAAATTTCGATATAATAATTACAGAAAGTTTGAAAGGAGCGAAAGAATGGAAGTATTGCGAAGCGGCATTAACCTTTACGCACAGAAATGTAATTGCGGCTGTATCTTTGCTTATAGTAAAGCTGATACGGTAGAGGTTCAATGTGGTATACAAGAATGGGATACAGAAGTTGAATGTCCCGAATGTCATAAAAGAGAGCATGCATTCTTTTTCACTCAGGATAAATATAAGGAGGAGTTGAAGAATGAGGATAGGAATTGACCTTGACAACATTGTTGTAAACACAACTGAATCAGTAATCGAATATCTTAATGAACGCGTTCCTAATCTTAACCTCAAGTTGGAAGACTGTAAACAGTACTGGCTTGAAAGAAATCTTCCCCACGGCTATGAACTTCTTGTGCAGGAAGCATTTGAGTCTAAGCATATGTGGAAAAAGGTTAAGGTAATCAAGGGAGCAAAGAAGTACATCAACAAGCTGAGAAGTGAGGGACACGAAATTTATTTCGTAACCAGTTCACTTCCTGAGAACCTTCGCAAGAAAATCAAGCATCTTGAAAGAGAGCTGGATTTCTTCGAGCCGGGCTACATCTGGAGACACACAATCAACATTCACAAGAAGCAGCTTCTTGACCTTGACGTTCTTATTGACGATTGCATCGACAATCTGAACGGCGGCAGAAAGTATACTTCCATTTGTCTCAACTATCCGTGGAACACGAATGTAACTGACCATTCTATTATCCACTGTGATAGCTGGAAAGAAATCTATAATGAAGTAAAGGCAATTGAGGAAGGAGAATACGCATGACAGATATTCCGCTTTTCGTATATGACGGAATCGAATTTTACAACTTCGAGCAGATTAAGGAGCATGAAGATGCTCTTGTCAATGTCTGCTATCAATTCGACTGGAAAGATGAAGCCTGCAATGCAGAGCGAGACATATTCAGTGATGCAGTTGACGAGTATCTCTACAAGGTTCTTGAGTTCTATGTCGAAAAAGAAAAAGAAGAGGACGAGTATACTGAGGAACTGTTCGAGCTGAAAAAGGCTATCTTCCGATTCATCGAATCACAGGAATGGCTGTGGCGTGAATCGAGCGATACGGAGTTGCTTGAGTATGACCTTGAAAAAAGCTATGCAGAGAAAATCGCCTATTTCAAGGTTCCGGGAACTGATGACATTTATTACGCAATCAAGTACACCGACTCTCCATATACTTCTATTATGGAAGACATTGACGATAGCGAAATCACTCGCGTCAAGAGAGTTCCTAAGATGAGCTATGAATACATCACAGAATGAAAAAATTCTAAAATGAAAAATAGTTGACTTTTTCTAAAATTTTTAGTATAATTATTATAGAAAATGAAACGGAAAGGAAGAATGAGAAATGAAAAAGTACAAGGACATTGAGCGTCTTAAGGACAAGTACGCTCCCGCTTTTAAGACTGGCGAGCACATCACTATCACTGAGAAGATTGATGGTGCAAATGCGTCAATCGTTGTAAATGAGAACGGTACACTTACCGCTTGCTCTCGTCGTAATGAGCTTAACCAGAACAACACTCTTCAGGGCTTCTACGACTTCGTTCAGACACTTGACGCTTCTATCGTTTCAGCAGCACTTACAAGCCGTTACATCCTTTTCGGTGAGTGGCTTGTAAAGCATACAATTCGTTACCCCGAGGATAAGATGAAGCAGTTCTACGTTTTCGATGTTTACGACACCGAGACAGAGCAGTACATGCCTTGGGATTTCACAAAGCAGATTGCAGAGTTCATCGGTCTTAAGACTGTTCCTCTGTTCTACGATGGTCCTTTCATCTCTTGGGAGCATATCTACTCTTTCGTCGGTAAGACGGAGATGGGTGGAGAGCCTACAGGTGAGGGCGTTGTAATCAAGTCTCAGGACCGTCTTGACAACAAGTTCAGCGGCACACCTGAGTATGTGAAGATTGTCGCAAAGGAGTTCTCTGAGGTACATCAGTCAAAGCCTCAGAAGGAGATTGACCCTGAGAAGCTCGCTGCAAAGCAGGCTGCTGAGGACCTTGCTGCAACTATCGTAACTGCTCGTCGTGTGGAGAAGTCTATCCAGAAGCTCGTTGAGGACGGTATCGTTCCTGAGGATTGGGACGAGAAGTCTCTCGGTGTAATCGCAAAGCATCTTCCTCGTGCAGTTTACAACGACTGCGTAAAGGAGGAGCCTGAGACAGTTGCTCAGATTGAGAACTTTGGCAAGATTTGCGGCTCACTCACAATGAAGCTCGCAAGGGAGGCAATTAAGTGAGAACATATTGGGATAGTTGGCATAATCCAACGCCAGACAGTCTTGCCAATGTTTTTGGCAAGTTGCCAAAATACAATGCAGATGGAACTCTCCTTGATGGGGAAATCACAAAAACTATTGATAAAGTTTTACAGGAGGATAATACTATGGAAATGGGCAATTTTATGCAGGGAATGTTCGGTCCGATTAAGGGCGGTCTTTGTCGTATGACAGTTGATGGCAATATCGCTATCAAGGTTCCGGGCGGCTATAAGACTTACAATCCTACGCAGAAGGCATTCATCAACTGCGATAGCTTCGTATTCGATATCGGTGATGAAATGTTCTTCGTTATTCCTACAAATACAGTAACAGTCGGCGATATCATCATGGTTAGCGGCGAGCCTCGTTATGTACTCAAGGTTGCAGATGACATGATTACTTGCATCAACTACAAGAGCGGCACTGTCGAGAATATTATGCCTGAGCGTCACATGTTCATGGGCAACACTTACTTCTACGGTAAGATTATGAGCCTGTTCGGTAACATGGGTGGTATGCTCGGCGGCGGAGAAGGCGCACAGAACGCTATGAAGTTCATGATGATGAAGCAGCTCTGCCAAAACATGGGCGGCAAGGATAGCGGCATGAATCCTATGATGATGATGATGATGATGAACGGTGGCGGCATGAATATGTTCGACAATCTGTTCAAGGCTGCAAATCCTGCGGCTCCTACTACTACAGTAGTAGCACCTACTGATGTAAAGGAGGGAGAATAATATGGGCGCACCTTGCAATATTGATATGAATACCTATGCCGATGATGAATACATCATCGGTGTAGACCTCGCCAATGCAGAGATTGCAGAAGCAGAGGAAATGATTAACGAAGAAGTAGCTGTTAAGTTTGAGCTTAAGGAGGATAAGTAATGGGTGGAGGAAGCTGGACCGAAGAGGCATTTCGTGGATATTCTAAGTCTATGAGCAGAGGAATCCGCAGCGACGGCATTGTTTTACTGAGCCACGATGTAAAGCAGAACTATACCCAGAACCGTCTCGCAGATGTTCTCGACCCTCTTAATGTAAAGAGAGAGTGTAGGGATAGCGCTGAGCATCCTAATACTATTCCTGTAATTCTTGCTCTCGATGTAACTGGCTCTATGGGCGATACTGCAAACGAAGTTGCGGCAAAACTCGGCGTTATTATGACTGAACTCTACAAGGAAGTAACTGACGTTGAGTTCATGATTATGGGTATCGGCGACTTCGTATATGACAGAGCTCCGCTTCAGGTTTCTCAGTTTGAGTCTGACGTGCGTATTGCGGAGCAGCTTGACAAGATTTACTTTGAGGGCGGCGGCGGACCGAATGCATATGAGTCTTACTCTGGTGCGTGGGCATTTGCCGCAACACAGACTGACCTCGACTGCTGGAAGAGAGGTAAGCGTGGTATTATCATCACAATGGGTGATGAGCAGCTTAATCCTTATCTGCCTCGTCGTGAGTACGAGAGAGTAACTGGACAGGAGGGCTGTTTCCAGACAAATGACAAGGATATCGATACTGACGCTGTATATGCAGTAGCAAGCGAGAAGTATGATATCTACCACATCAATATCGAACACGGTCGTATTCCAAATATGAACGGCTGGAGAAGAACGCTCGGCGAAGACCATGTATATGGTTGTCGTGTGGATGGTCTTGCTCAGGTAATCGCTCAGATTATCGCTCAGCACGAAGAGGATACCATTCCTGCGGAGACGGCAGATGTTCCTGTAATCGGTTTCACAAACGAGATTTCTTGGTAAAGGAGAATATAAATGACGGACATTAAAATTGTAACTGGACTGAATTATGGTGACGAGTCAAAAGGACTTGTTGCCAATGCAGTCTCTACTTCTACCTGTTTAAATGTTATGCCCTCGAACTCTTGCCAGAGGGCACATACGGTAGTGGAAAATGGTGTAAGGAGAGTGTTCCGTCATTTTGGTAGCGGTACTCTCAAGGGTGCCGCTACTTATTTTGCTGATAGGTTTCTCGTAAATCCTGCTATGTTTAGGCAGGAATGGGAAGACCTTGCCGCAATGGGTGTAACTCCAAAGGTATACTGCCGTGCGTCTGTAAGAATTATTACGGTAATGGATATGTATGCCAACGTATACCTTGAAAAACTGAGAGGGGATAAGTCTCATTCCTCAACGGGATGCGGCGTTTGGGAAGCTCTTAACCGTCAGAACACTTTGACCAACGAGAAAAACGTATATGCCTTTTCTGATATTATCGCATACTACGAAGAGCTTTTCAAGAAGTGGAACCACGGCACGATTGATGAAGAAGCACAAGATTGGCTCCACGGCGCAGCTCTTAAGGCAAATTCTGATAATGACCTCAGATTTTTCTACGAGCACGTAGAGGTTATTGAGGACGACATTCAGGAAAAGGCACTTTTTCACTCATATCCTCTTATCGTTTTTGAGAATGGTCAAGGCTTACTTCTTGATGACGACTACTGTCTTGACTATGACCATAATACTCCTGCCAATGTAGGTTCAAAAGAGTCTGCAAAACTTATCAGAAAGAATTTCGATGATGCAAATGAAGTCAACATCGAAGCTCTCTATGTCACTCGTTCTTATCTTACTCGTCATGGTAAGGGTGTTATTGGCGTGAGAGATAATTGTGAATGCGATAAGGCAGAAATCAATCCTGATATGGTAGACCTCACTAACGTTCCTAACCCTCATCAGGGTACTCTCCGCTATGGTAAATTTACTCAAGATGAAGCTATGGCGGCAATGTCTCGTGTAATGAAAGACTGGCATCAGCTCACTAAGCGTGGCTTCAGAGAAGCAAAGACTTCTGTTGTAGTTACTCATATGAATGAGTTCCAGAGTCCTGAGCTTATGAATGCATTGAAGTATTCTCCTAATAAAGCATACATTTCTACTGATGAGAGTACAATTCAAGAGAAAAATTTTGAGTACTAATAATCTTGACTTTTTCTATAATTTTTGCTATAATTATTATAGAAAGTTGAGAGAAAGAAAGGAGAATTCAAATGGCTGAAGTTACTTTATATATGATGGTAGGAGTACCCGGCTCTGGTAAGTCTTTCATCGCACAGGGACTTAACTGTCCTATCGTTTCTTCTGACGCAATCAGAAAGGAACTCTTTGGCTCTGAGGACGACCAGTCTCATAACGGCGAGGTCTTTAACGAGGTTCATCGCCGTATCAGAAACTATCTGTTCAACGGCAATTCCTGCGTTTACGATGCAACTAACCTTTCTCGTTCTCGTCGTAAGAAGTTCCTGAAGGAAATTCCTGATGGCGTGAAGAAGATTGCTGTAGTTGCAGCTACTGAACTTGACATTATTCTCGAACAGAATAACTCTCGTGAGCGTCACGTTCCCGAAGAGGTTATCATGAGAATGTACAAGCAGATGACTCTTCCTCGTAAGGATGAGGGTTGGGACGGAATCCGTATGATTGCACATCCTAAGAACTCCAAGACTCTTGGAGAGTATCTGTACGCAGCATATGGTATGGACCACGATAACCCTCATCACTCTGCGAATATTTTTGACCACATGATTCAGGCAGGTGCATACGCATCTAAGCATGGTGAAGAGAAGGGTCTGGATAAGGCTCAGATTCATCTTGCTCGTACTGCCGCATTATTCCACGATATTGGCAAGCCTGTGGTTAAGTCTCGCATGAAGATGAATGGTGAACTCGATGACCATTCTCATTACTACAACCATGCAGAAATCGGTGCATACATGATGGCTTGCTGTGCAAATCAGTTTGAGGGCGAGAAGCAGCATTCTCTACTCGCAAATATGATTGTACTTGTACAGTGGCATATGGAGTCCTTTGCGGATTCCGAGCATTATCTTGAAAAGTTCAAGGCAACTTATGGAGAAGATATGTGCAAGGTGTACGAGCTTGTCCATGAAGCTGACCTTAACGCTCACTAAGGAGGGGTATTATGTGTAAGTGTACCCTTCCGAAGGGGCTTGTAATTAAGCCTGATGGCATTCATGAGCTTGCACCGGGTCTGTTTGAAACTGAACAGGTTCTTACTAATTGCACAGTAGAAGTGCTTCGCTGTAAGCATTGCGGCGAATATGAGTTATCATGGTATCGGACTGCGGCAACAGAAGAAGTCCCAGAAGAAGACTGGGACGAAGTTCTCCGTCCATACAGAAAGGAGAATGATGAATGACGCTCTATATAGTTTGGCTAATCTTTGACTGCATTCTTGTAGCATTCTACTGCCTGTCGGAAAAATTCAATGACAAGAAAAGCAAGTCATCTTTTCTGAATGGATTATTCACAGGAGCATTTGCTATCTTTGCGATTGATTGGCTCTCGAAAATTTTGGAAAAAATTTAAGAAATTAACTTCTTGACTTTTTTCAAAATTTTTGTTATAATTATTATAGAAACGATGGAAAGACAGCAACCCATAGAACAAATACAGCGGACTTTCCTTTCGTCACTTCTTTAGAGGAGTGACGGTCTCCAATCGTGGAGACCGAAAGGTAAGACGGCATCACACAGCTAAGAAAGAGTGTGGCGTGTACGGTTATGTTACCCGTACTTTGTGGCGGCGAGAATCCAAGACCGCTCGTATGGCTGAAGCCCGAGAATATTTCAGCTATGAAAGGCAATCAGAAAACACCGTCCATCGTGATAATGTTATAGCATTATTCCTTAAAGTTTATCGGTCAGCGATAAATACAATATGCTCTCAAAAGGAGTATGGCGCAGGCTTTGGTTCGCTAAAGTAAAAACGAAGCGCCGCGGCGATGCCGTGCAGGAAGAAAGAGGTTGGCTTCAGTAGGCTTGCTCCCTTCAATCTCTTAGACTGCGTAGTAGAACTGGAGCGTTGAGTTTGACTATTCTTAACGTAATAACCCCAAAATAGTCTTTATGTGGGATTGGTCTAATGGTCATGATGCCTGCCTTCCAAGCAGGAGATGGGAGTTCGATTCTCCTATCCCACACCAATTGACGGCGAATGTAAGCCGTCGAAAAAGCAGAAGACGCACACAGCGATTCATAAATATTTAAAAGCATTTAATGAATTGGTTATTAAGGATTTTTAAATTATTTGCGTCTTGCGTATATTTTATGAACCTACCACGCCTATACCGGAACGAAAGTGAAGGTAGTCGACAACCTATCCGAGTAGTCAGGCAAGCGTACCACGGTAGGTCTTAAAGAAGAAGACAGACCAGCCCTATGGCATGAAGAATTCAGGCGCCTGTAAGAGTATGAATTATAAGTGCGGTATGGCGGCGGAGTTTGAGCATACTTCGTACACAAAAAGCTCCTTATGCTCCAATAATCCAACTGGCAGAGATAGTCGGCTCAAACCCGATACAGTGTGGGTTCGAATCCCACTTGGAGCACCACTACGTCACGCACAGCAACCTATGAACAATCGCCATTTATGCTATTGATACGCAACCGTGACGTGTTGTAGATTCTTACAGCAACAATAAAAATGAATCTTGTTTGATTAAAGGAGGAACTTAATTATGAGTTTTACTGATGGATTTCGTGGAAACAGCAACCTTACTCGCACAGAAAATGGTGCAACAGTGAAGTCTACTACTGGTAGCGCTTTGCTTAACCTTTTCGCACGTGTAGGTGGTCTTCGTCAGGCATCTGAGTCAGAGATTAACCGTCTTTATCTTGATGCTCGTAACGAGGACAAGGAGCTTGCAGATAACCTCATTCTTTACACCCGTAACATTCGTGAGGGCGGTATCGGTGAGCGTAGAATCGCAAGAATTCTTTTGAAGACTATTGCCCTTAAGGACCCTGCAAAGGTTCGTCGTAACCTTGATACAATCGTATCTGCTGGTCGTTGGGACGACTTGTTCGTCTTCGAGGGCACAAGCGTTGAGAATGACGCACTTGAGTTCATGAAGGAGCAGTTCCGTAAGGACGTTCTTGACATGGGTAAGGGTGAGAGCATCTCATTGCTTGCTAAGTGGCTTCCTTCCGCAAACACAAGCTCTAAGGAGACTCGTCGTCTTGCGAGAAAGGTTTACACATACTTCGGTTTGAGTGAGCGTACTTACAGAAAGACTCTTTCTGCACTTAGAAAGTACCTTGACGTAGTTGAGAAGAAGATGTCCGCACAGGACTTCACAGCTATCGACTATCAGGCAGTACCTTCTGTCGCTATGACTCGTTACCGTTCTGCTTTCGGTAAGCATGACTTTGAGCGTTTCAACGCTTACATCAATGCTGTAACAAGCGGCGATGCAAAGATTAACGCTACTGTTACTTACCCTTACGAGCTTGCAAAGCCATATGTCGATGCTGTTACTGGATGGTACAGCCGTTCAAGAGCAAACCTCGACCCTGTGCTTGAGGCTCAGTGGAAGGCTCTTCCTAACTATGTTAAGGGTGAGCACAACGCAATCGTTCTTGCAGACGTATCAGGTTCTATGACTGGTTTGCCTATGGCAACCTCAATTAGCCTTGGTATCTACTTTGCAGAGCGTAACACAGGTGCGTACAAGAACTTGGTTATGTCCTTTACAGACAAGCCTTCTCTTTACACTTTGAATCCAAACGCAAGTTTGCTTTCAAGAGTACAGGAGGTCGCTTCTCACGAGGGACTTAACACCAATCTTGACCTTGCTTTCGAGCGTATCTACGATATTGCTAAGAGAGAGCACGATGCACCTTCTGCCCTTATCGTAATCTCTGATGGAGAAATCGACAGCTACAGACGTCGTCTGGAGTCTCGTGGTTCTTCTTTCGAGGGAATTGCTGAGAAGTGGCAGGCTAAGTACGCAAGTATTGGTCTTAAGGCTCCTAAGCTTATCATGTGGAACGTTGCTTCCCGTGGTGACCGCTACATTGCATCTAAGGAGAACAGAGGAGTAGCTTATGTAAGTGGTAGCTCTGCTGCAACTTTCAAGGAGCTTACAACTCTTATTTCTCAGGACGCAATGACTGCAATGAAGGAGATTCTTTCTCGCCCAGCCTTCCAGTGGAAGTGAGCGGGATGCTCCAGAAGTTCGGAATATTATGGACGTAGGCATCAGCAATGATGCCTATGCTTCCTGATTATATCGCTATGTTAATCTGGTTTATCTCAGAAAAAATTTCAATAGGAGTGTTGTAAAAATGGCAAATAGAAAGTTTACTTGCCCTCTTTGTGGCAAGATTTGGTATACAGAAAAGGACCTTGCGGCTTGCGTTGCTAAGGATGCGGCAGAGACAGAGAAGACTAAGAGCGAAGCTCGCAGAATTGAGGCTTGCCGCCAGTCAGATTATACTAATCTGATGAAGAGAAAGGACCTCATCGAGAACAAGTATGAAGAGCTTCGTAAGCTCGTTTACGCTTACAACTGCGAGGCACAGACTTATGCTACAAAGTACAAGCAACCTCTTTCAAGATGTGACATTACTTGTACCTTCCGTACTACCGGCGGCTATCCTTGGCTTTACAATTCGGAACCAACAAAAACAAAGGAGTTCAGTACCCCTGCGGCAACCGCTTGGGAGAATGAGCTGAGAGATATTATTCGTAAGGAACTTAATTTCTAATGGGAGGGACATACTTGGCTCGCAAGGATTACCCTACTCAGAAGGATTGGGGCTACGATAAGAGAAAAAGAAATTATAGCTTCGAGGACGAAGACGGAAACAAAAGAGAGAAAGACCGGAGAAAAAAGGACTCGGAGCGTCGCCGCAGTAAACGCAAACGCGACAACTACTACGATGACGATGAAGATTGAGCAAAAGGGAGTCAGTATTGGCTCCCTTATTTTATTTTATGGGGTGGTATTATGGTTATGATATTGTCAATTCTTGGGGCGGCATTTAGTTTAGGTGGGAACATCTTAATTATGCTGAAAAAAAGAATAGGTTGGCTCATGTGGATTTTTGGTAATATTGCATGGATTGCTGTCAATATTGTCGGTCCTTTTAATTTACCTATGGTTGTAATGTACGTGGTTTATTTTATTATTAACGTTGCTGGTTATATTAAATGGAAGGATAAGTCTTGACATTAAATCAGTTTTATGATATAATTATTATAGAATTAAGAAGGGAGGAGATTTGATGTTAAAACCGGCAAGAGATTATGAAAATGAATTAAACACTGAATTGTATTGTCATTTCTATGACAAAAAGAATTAGTGGTATTATAGTGGCGAAGATAATAAGAAAAGAATAAAAATAGAAAAGGTAGATAGAAAAATTCAATTCGTTTCTGTTGATAATGACGGCAATTTTAATGGTCTGATTTCTTGTTCCTTGTATGAAAAAGAAAAGGCGTTAATTGCACTTATTTTGATTTCTTTCAATAATAACAATCCAATGTTGATGAAGGACCTTATTACTTTCTTCTATAAAGCATATAAGGAATATGGGATTACTTCTATTAACTATGCTATTTATAGAGATGCCCCATTCTATCCACAGGCATTGAGATTGATGAACAAGTTCGCTACTCCAGAAATTAAAAGGTCAGATAAGAGATACAAACTCGCAGACGGATTTCTTCATTATCTTGACCGCTTTACACTTCGTGCAGACACAGTTGATTTTGAAAAGTTAGAGAGATTTTTAAGATTGGATAAGGAGAATAATGGTAAAACAGAAAAGACTATCGAACCTGATGTTGCTGGGTAATTTTATTAGCGGATTATTTTATGCAACATCATACCCATACATCTATGCCGAGACAGTACAAGTCATTCCACGACAGTTTCTTGCCTTGGAACAAATTCTATGTTGTATTTCTACTATAATCTTTTGTAAGTTATGGAATAAATACAGCGACAGATTCTTTAATCACTATCGTTTAATCTTGTGGGCAGAGATAATCGCAGATACTATTCTTTTTTCTGACGTAATGATACGAGGAAATTTGAGCTTCTATTTCTTACTTAACATCATAATCTACTCACTGATAACCAGAAACATTGCCTGCGGCGGCACGAAAATGCGAGCAAGAGTAAATCCGACAGAGAAATTAAGAGAGCGTTATGATAATAACAATCAAATAGTTTGTGCAACCTCCACCTTGCTTGGTGCAGGATTTGCTATCATATGTTCATTAGATTTACAAATCTTATTTATTTTCGCTTTAATCGGCAATGTTATTGATAATTTCTTTTATCTATACATCTATAATCAAATAAAAAAGGAGGGTAAAAATGAAAACACCAATTGTAATTAACCTATTTGGAGCGCCAGGTAGTGGCAAATCAACAGGAGCAGCTTTCATTTTTTCACAGCTTAAGATGAGAGGAGTAAACTGTGAACTGATTACTGAGTATGCAAAGGACAAGACTTGGGAAAAGAATATGGAAGCCTTGAGTTGTCAGGAGTACATCTTTGGTAAACAGTCTTTCAGAATGAAGCGTTGCCGCGATAAGGTCGATGTAATTATAACTGATAGCCCTCTTCCTCTTGGAATCTTTTATAATACCAATCCTGTTCTTGGAGAGCATTATGAGAATCTTGTTCTCGATGTGTTCAATACCTATGAGAATATGAACTATGCTCTTGTAAGAGATAAGCCTTATAATCCCATTGGTAGAAACCAAACAGAAGCAGAGTCAGATGAAATCGGAGATAGAATTCAATTCTTCCTTGAAGACCACAACATTCCTTATACACTTGGACTTGGTAGTGCGGAGTTTTATAACTTTATCATTACTGATGTACTACTTGCTCTTAAAGCAAGGAAGGAAGATAAACCTCTTTTGAAGTTTAAGAATGGTCACTCTATGGAAGTCTTTACTTGTGAGGGTTGTGATGGCTGATATTAAAAACATTGAGCAAGTTATCATGATAGGACACGATGAAGAAGGAAATGAAGTCCTATTAAATTTCAAGGATATTAACAACTGCATGGTTGTAAATCAGAAATTCAATAGCTTTGGCGGCAGAAGTTATGATGTTGAATTCCATGCGAATGAACATTGGATTACATTTCAGGGTGAGGATTTATACCCATCTATGGGAATGTATATGAGAGAAACAAAAGAATCTCCAGCAGACGAAAAGGAAAATTCATTCTATGATAAGAACGGCGGCTTAAAGGAAATTTCTTGGTAATCAACTCCTTTACTTTTTACGAAATTTTTGCTATAATTATTATAGAAAATTGAAAGAAAGGAGCATTATAAATGAGTAAACTATTTGTTACTGGCGATACACATGGCGGCATTGATATGTCCAAACTTAACTCTCGTCATTTCAGAGTTGATGGGTTAACAAAGGACGACATCATGGTAATTATGGGTGACGCTGGATTCATTTGGAACGGCGGCGGAGCTGATAAGTTTTGGCAGAATTTTCTTAATGATAAGCCTTGGACTACTTTCTGTGTACTTGGTAATCATGAGAATTATGACTTAATCGAACAGCTCCCTGTTGTAGATTTCCATGGAGCAAAGGCATACAAGGTCAATGATTCTCTTTACTACGCAATCACTGGTGAAGTATATGAGCTTTGCGGTAAGAAATGTCTTGTAGTAAATGGAGCAGATTCTCATGACCTTTACAATTCTGATGGCACTCTCTATCGTATACCCCATAAGTCTTGGTGGGAACAGGAGCGTATTACTCAGGACGACATTAACAAGGCATTGATTTCTTTGGCTCAGTGTAATGACGAGGTAGATTTTATCTTTTCACACACTGGCGGCACAGAGGTAAACAGAATGTTAGGTTTCAAGCCTACTCATTCTGACTTCATGCTTGACCTTGCTCTTAATACGGCAGACTATGACCAGCATTTCTGCGGTCATTATCATGTTGACAAACTCTGTGATAAAAGCCGTATTCTTTATGACGATATCATGCTCATCGCTTCAAGTGATGAAGACGACTGAATTGATATCGGCGGAGTATTCAATATAACTGAAGATATTAAATTAAAGAGATTAAAGGAGGAAATTGTAAATGGGATTCTTTTACAATGAAAAGGAAGAGGAAGTAAGAGGCGGCAGAATTGCCGCAGTAGCAATTGGCGGAGTTGCGGCAATTGTATTGTTCGTCTCGTCACTTACTCACGTTCCCGTAGGTTCTGTCGGCGTCCAGACGAATATGTCCAGAATTACTGGTAAAACCTATTCGAGCGGTTGGTATTTCAAGACACCTTTTGCTGTGCAGGTACATGACATGAGTATTCGTCAGCAGACGATTGAGTATGATACCATCGAGGGTGAGCTCGCAGGTAAAGAGCTTATCAACATGAACCTCAAGCTGGTGTACTCACTCAATAGTGATAAGGCGGCTTATGTTTATGAGAACTACGGCGAGAACTACATCGATACTCTGATGCCCCGTGATGAGGTCTTCGACGTTGTTAAGGCAACTGTTGCTCAGTATGATATCGAAGAGGTTCGTTCTTCTCGTGACGGCATTATGACAGAGGCTCGTGATGCACTTCAGGCTCGTTTCGGTGAGCGTGGTGTAACTATTACTTCTCTTGCACTTTCTAACTACAATTTCGGTGACCTTGAAGCATCTATCAATGCTGAGGTACAGGCAAAGCAGGAGCGTAAGACTGTTGCAGAGCAGAAGGCTCTTGAACTTGAGAAGGCACAGGCAGACCAGGAAATCAAGGAAGCTCAGGCAAACGCAGATAAGGAAGCCCTTCTTATCAAGACTCAGGCAGATGCAGACGCAAAGAAGATTGCGGCAGACGGCGAAGCATACCAGAAAAAGACTCTTGCTGATGCAGAAGCATATGCAATCCAGAAGGCTAAGGAAGAGATTACCCCT